>CALRLJ020000021.1:0-18378 GCA_943368635.1 Sediminibacterium ginsengisoli
CAAGAATCTGAAGCACCTTCGGGAAACCGGCAGACGCAAACTTACAACTTGAAATGAATGTGCCGATCCAGGACGGCCTCCGGCACGATCACGCGCAATGTTCACAACGCAACACATCGGCGACCGCGCTTTGCTGCTTTCGCGTTTTATGGAAGACTTTATGCCGGCCAGGATTTTCCCGTGAACAGCAGGTGGCGTCAGCTTCTTCTCAAGCGAACCGATCTGGGTCTGGCGGCCTCCGTCGCGTTGTGTGTGGCATGCGTCGCGCTCGCCGCCGGAGGGCGGCTGCTGATGGGCGTAATTGGTCCGACGCTGCCGTTCGCGACGTTCTTTCCCGCGGTGCTGGTGTCCGCGCTGTTAGGCGGATTGTTCGCGGGCGTTCTTGCGATCGTGCTGTCGATCCTCACGGTGTGGTGGGCGTTCAGCGAGCCACTGTTCACCTTTGCGCCGGTCGATCGCGTGCATCTCGCCAATTTCATTCTGTTCGGATTGTCCGGCCTGCTGGTGGTGGCGCTGGCGCTGATCCACCGGCAGCTTCTGTTCGCCGTGGAGACGAAGGAGCGCGAGCGGCAATTGCTGGTCGGCGAGATCGAGCATCGCAGCAGGAATATCCTCGCTGTCATTACGTCGCTGATCCATCAGACCGTGAAGGACAAAGATGTCGCGGATACGCTGATCAAGCGGATGTGTGCGGTGGCCGACACCAACGGTTTGCTCGATGAGACGGGTAAAGACGCTATGAGCCTGCGCGCGCTGTTCGTCGCAGGCGTCGCGCAGCCGCATGGCGCAGGGCGGATCGAACTGAACGGGCCGGACATTCAACTCAGCGCCAGACAGGCGCGCGCGCTGCGGCTGGTGATTCACGAACTCACCACCAATGCGCTGAAATACGGGGCGCTGTCCGCACCCGAGGGCAAGATCAATGTGGACTGGCGCATCGCGGACGGCGGCAAGGTCGCTGTCGACTGGCGTGAATTGTACGGGCCGAAGGTGGCTGCGCCGGGCAAGCATAATTTCGGATCGAAGCTTGTTCTGGCGACGTTGAAACAGATGGGCGCGGACTTCACGCCGGCGTTCCCCGAGACAGGCTACTGCTACAGCATCGCGTTCGCGCAAGAACGGTAAGAGCACGATAGGAGCACGGTAAGGACGTGCACCGGCTGCCGGGAAGGCCACGCCAATCGTGGGCACGAAAAAGCCCGGAGCAGGCTCCGGGCTTTTCCTTGGACCTGGCCGTTACCAGGGATTGTAGGGATTCATGTCGACCGGATTCGGGTCGTTCCTGTGATTCCGATTGTAGCTGCGGCTGCGATAGTAGCCCGGTCCATAGACCGGCTCGGCATAAACAGGCCCGCCGTAACCGTAGGCTGGCTCGCCGTAGTAAGCCGGGCCGCCGTAATAGTTATATGAGTTGGCTGCAGCGGCGCCAGCGATAAGCGCACCGGCAGCAATGCCGAATCCGATCGCGGCGTTACGGCCGCCGCGCGCTTCTGCAGCGGGGGCGGACATCACAGCAACGGTGGCGATGGTCGCCAAAGCAACAGCAATCTTTTTCATGACAAAGTCCTTTCGTGATCTCGCTAACAACCGTCCGGTCTTGAAAAAGTTCCAGGCCTCTCCGGGGCGGGTGGAAACTTGCCGGAATTAAAATGAACGGGAGTGGAACGAAGTCCTTGCCCCGGTTTTGTCTTTTTTTGACGGGGGTTGAAAAATGAGACTGATCGAAATCATCGCGGAAGACCGCCCGCTGCGTTACGCCTTCGCGGGCCTCGCGATCCTGTTCATGTTCGGCATGGTGATGACCTGACCGCGCGGCTTTCGGCACGGGTTTCGTGCCGAGTGTTCACAAGCGGACAGACGGCATCGCGCGGCCGTGATGACGTGAAGGCGTATGCGTTGCGTCTGGAGTGCCTTCGTGAACCACAAGAACAGGATCTGGACCGCGGAAGACGAAGAGCTTCTGCGTGATCATGCAAGCTCCGGCATGCAGGTGAATCGCATTGCCCAGGCACTGGATCGCAACATGGGCGCGGTCATCGCCAAGATGGTTCAACTCGGCCTGCCGATCCCACGAACGCGTGTGGAAGAGAGGAGTAGGGGATGAGACCTCCGCGCCCGATGCGACATTTCGCCGGGCACAGGTTCCGGGCGCGTAACTTGCGCCGCAATTGGGCTTTCCTATGTGAGGCTGCTTGCGCTAAACGCGCCAGCCTTTAAACGGGGTCAGGACGACCATGACGAGCGCCAGGATGACCGACGATATTTTCGACCGGACGGCGAAGCCGCGCGCCAGCGCCGGCAAGCGGCCGCCTGTCATCGATCAGGACGGCAACGAAGTGCATCCCGGCGGCTTCGGCGGCGGCGCAGGTCCGTTCGGCGCGTCGGGGCGTTTCAGCGCATCCCATGCTGCCGATTTCGATTTTCAGAGTCTGAGCGGGATTGCGTTCGGGCCGTTGACGCGCGAGCAGCGCTTCGCGCGGATCGAGGCTTTGTCGAAGCTGCTCGATGTCGCCTTCATCCTGCCGGGCACCAACATCCGCTACGGCATCGACGGCCTGATCGGTCTGGTGCCGATCGTCGGCGATCTGCTTACCACTGCGATCTCGCTGTGGATCGTGCGCGAAGCGCGTGCGCTCGGCGCGCCGAAGCACGTGGTGGCGCGGATGCTTGGCAATGTCGCGCTGGATGGCGTGGTGGGACTGGTGCCGTTCGCCGGCGACGCTTTCGACGTCATGTTCCGCGCCAATATGCGCAACATGCGAATCCTCAAGCGCTGGATGGACAAGCAGCCACGGAGCGGGTGAGGAGAAGGACGGCGGGAAGCCGCCGTGTGCGCGACGATACGATCGCGCGGTGCAAAACCAACCCGTGAGCGATCAGCCTGTCGCGGTCTGCTTTTCTTCCCCGGCTGCCTCGACCGGCTCGGGCCGGTTGCGCTCGAGCGGAAATGCTTCGCTCTCATACAGCGTGCGGATGCCGCTCTGGTCGAAGCGGGCTTCGTCCACTTGCAGGTAGGCGCCGTTCAGGCTGTCGGCGGGAAGTTGTTCGATAGCAAACTGCACGGCCTCGGCTGCGGTCGGGAATCGGCGGTACGCAAAGCCGGCGCGCTTTTTCTTGCGGATCGCCGCAGGAAAGAGTTCGGCTTCGGTGTTGTAATTGAACGCAGCCATGATCTCGGCCTTCTCGATTTGGGATTCGATAGAAACGACAGTCGGAGGACGGTCTCCCGGGGAGCCCGCTCGGCACGTGTCATTCATTCCAGAACAGACTCTAATATAGGCCTTTTTTCGCCAATTGCGACCCGTCATATCTCCTATAATGAACGCCGCCGCGCGGCTGCGGGGACCGCAAATAATTGCTTTAATTTCAAAGCTCTAGCGGATGCTCAAACCCGCGCCGGAGGAGGCGCGGGTCCGCATGGCGGCCGATCCGTTTCGGCAGGCCTGATTTTGTCAGATTTTACCCAGCAAAAGCAGGATGACCAGGATCACCAGAATGGTGCCGCCGATGCCCATTCCGCCATGGCCGAGGCCGTAGCCATAGCCGCCGAAGCGGCCGCTAAATCCGCCCAGCAAAAAGATAATGAGAATGATGACGAGTATCAGTCCGATCGACATTGCGTGTCTCCCCAGCCCGGCCGCGGCGTGACTGCCGCAGCCTGCGTCAAGACAAGCATCACGCGCCGTTTCGGTTCCGGGCGAGCAACGCTACTGGATCGCTTCGGTCATGATTTCGTCGGCGATGGACACCACCTTGAGCGGCGTCGTGTAGGACTCGATGTGGGTGTCGGGTTCGGCTGCGACAGAGATCTTGCGCACCGGCGCCTGCTCCGGCACGCCGCTGATGCCGCGGCGGACGCCATATTGCCAGACATCGAGCGCGCCGGCGCTGCGCAGTGCCTTTTCCACCGCGTCCGGGGTCTTGCCTTCCATCTGTGCCAGTTCAGCCTTGGTGAGGCCGATCACGATCTGGTTTTGCGGCGTCACGACCTTGAACAACGTGACCTTGCCGACGGCAAAGGCAGGGTGGGACACCACCGCCTCAACGAGCAGGCCTGCAAGGCCGAGAGCAAGCACCGTCTGGCGCGATCTGGTGGACATCGACGAATTCCTTCAGCGGAAAGTTATTTGGGAGCTTTTTTTGTTGGCCGTATTTCGTTCGCGTACGAACGGAACCGACAGATAGGGTCCGCGCGGCCTTTGACAAGCCGCGCGGGATTAAATTTTCCCGTGAAAGAGAGACGAGTTTACTTGGGCAAAAGTTTCAATGCCGCCGAATTGATGCAATAGCGCAATCCGGTCGGTCCCGGCCCGTCGGGGAAGACGTGGCCGAGATGGCCCTGGCACTTGGAGCACAGCACCTCGGTGCGGACCATGCCGTGAGTGACGTCGCGCTCCTCGGCGACGTTGCTCTCGCCTGCGGGGGCGGAGAACGCCGGCCAGCCGCAGCCGGAATCGAACTTGTCATCCGATTCGAACAGCGACTGTCCGCATCCGGCGCAGACATAAGTGCCCGGATCGAACGCGTGGTCGTATTCGCCGGTGAACGGCCGCTCGGTCGCCTTCTCGCGCAGCACCGCGTACTGCATCGGCGTCAGTTCCTTGCGCCACTCGCTCTCGGACTTCTCGACGGTGCCGGAGCCGGTCTTGGTTTTGATGTCGGTCATGCGCTAGCTCCTTTTCGTTATCGTGTTGTCGCGGGTCTCACATCAAAGCGGCGAACCTGTCCGGTCCGCCGCCCTGATCGGAAATCAAAAACGTCAGTCGCCTCGAGCGGCCGGCGTTCAGTTCGTCGCTTTGGCTTCGCGCACCAGCGCGGGCTTATCGCGATAGTTGTCGGCGAAGATCTTTTTCAGGTTTTCGATCTTCGGCAAATCGTTGAACACAATATAGGGCTGGTTCGGGTGAAGCGTCAGGTAGTCCTGATGATAATCTTCTGCCGGATAGAAGCCCTGCAACGGCTCAAGCGTGGTCGCGATCGATTTCTTGTAGGCCTTCGCGCCGTTGAGCTGCGCGATGTAGTCCGTCACCACCTTGCGCTCGGCCGGATCCGAGGTGAACACCGTGGAACGATACTGCGTGCCGCTATCCGGTCCCTGCCGATTGAGCTGGGTCGGATCGTGCGCCACCGAGAAGTAAATCTGCAGCAGCTTGCCGAGCGAGACTTCCTTCGGGTTGTAGGTGATCTGCACCGCTTCGGCGTGGCCGGTGGTGCCGCGTCCGACGGTCTCGTAATTCGCGGTGCGCGCCAGCCCGCCCGCATAGCCGGACACTGCGTTGGTCACGCCCTTGGTGTGCTGGTAGACGCCCTGCACGCCCCAGAAGCAGCCGCCCGCGAGCACGAAGGTTTTCAGCCCGTCGGTGGGCGCGATGTCGGCAACCGGCGGCGGAATGATGAAGGCCTCCTCGGCGGCGCGGGAGGGTGCTGCAAACCAGCCGAGCGCCAGCACGCCTGCGGCGGAGAGGGCGAGAGCGGTGCGGCGGAACTGGGTGCGGTCCATGGTGGTCCTCTTCGATAATGTCGGCGTTTCCGCCAATGCCCTAGATACGCGGTTAAGACCCCGCCGTTACGGCAAAATTCCACACAAAAACGTGAGGCACGGCCCTAAAACCCACGCCAATCGGTCCCGCGCGATATGCGCGGGGGAAGCTGTGGTGTTCCCCTCATCGCGCGCGAGGCCTGCCTCGTTCGCGCCCTCAATAATGAGGGGAGATGGAGCGCCGCCAGGCGCAACATGGTTGTTGTCGCTCTCCGGTGTGCCGCCTGCGAAGCGGCGTCCCGGCGAGCGCATCGCCTTGCGGCGCTCCACCGACGCCGGTCGATCCGCCCCCTTGGGGGCTGCGATCTTCCGGCGCGCGAACACCTCAAACGAGGTCTTCGCTGCGGCGTGTCGGGCCGAGGATCCGCGCAAATCGGGAGCGGGGACGGGGTGAGGTCAAGGTGTTGCGCGGACGGTGAAACCAATCCGCGCGCTGCCTCGATCTCGCGTCCGGGCAACGCTTTCGCGCCGCCGTTTCCGCTCCGTCTCATGCCGCAAGCGGCAGCTCCCCGTAGTGGGAGCGGACGGGTCCACCTCGGCCGCCCGGGAGCGTGTGTGCGTCACACGCGCGCGGTCGCCGCGCTTCATTCCACTTCAAGAACGCCTCCGGAAGCGCCCCTCATGAATGAAGCGATAGGAATATAAGCCTATCTGAGCAAATTGTCAAGCTGGAAGTGAGGAGGTAGGTAAATTCTTGCGGACGGTTTATTTGACAAATATTTGCCAAATAAACGAGAAATTGATGTAAATTATTTGACTCTGATCTCGGCATTCCCCCATATTTTTATCAACAGAAGCTAAGGTTGATCATGGCTAAGACACCAAACAAGCAGCAACGGTTCCGCGCTCTGGCGGAAAAGCGAACAAACAAAGCGATTGAAGCAATTTTGCGCATCGGCAATTTGTCCAATCGTCAAATTTATGAGTACGACGAAGCAGAGATAAAGAAAATTACGCGCGCGTTGAAAGAAGCAATCAATACAATCGAAATTCGATTTGAGAGCTCCAAAAGTAGAGCTGGTGGTGGATTCAAACTTTAGGATTTTTTGATGAGCACGAGTTTGGTTACAGCGCTCCAAGTCGCTGATGAGGCATTTTTGGTCACAAGCCTCATCGAGCGTTGCCCAAAAACGATGATGTTGCGGGAGCTCATAATGAACGCTCTCGAAGCGGCTCGAAAAGCTTCTGAAGATCAAAGAATTATTGAGATTCGCTCTGTCATTTTTGACGGTGTTCCAAAGCTTTCAATTTGGAATACCGGGCCGGGAATGGACGCTGGCGAACTACTCCAAATCTGCAATATCGCTTCATCACTGGGAAAAGAAAAAAGTCTAACTGGAAATTTTGGCATGGGCGCGAAGGTCGCGTCGCTACCATCAAACCAAAGAGGAATGCGGTACCGGTCATGCAAGGCTGGCCGCGTTCATCAAGTTATTCTTTGCAAGCGCGATGGAGTTTATGGCCGCTTGCGCGTTCTTCATCCTGATTCAGCTGAGTATTTTGAAGTCGTAGATGTGTCTGATATCGCAGCAGCTGAGCGAAGTCTCTCGCATGACTGGACGGAGGTTGTGCTTCTAGGAAATGAATTCGCGCAGGATACGGTTAGAGATCCATATAATGGCGATCCACTCCAAGACGCTCAGTGGCTTGCTACTTATCTTTACCATCGTTTTTATCGTCTCAGCGACGTGAAGCTCACTCTTTTCAAAGGCACAAATAAGCTTGACGGAAATAGGCAATTTTTTCCGATCACATCGCGGCTTGATTTTTTCGAAGGCAAGGAAACCGTTGAATTGTCTTCTGGGTTGAAGATTCACTACCTGTATGATGCTCCTTACGAGAAGGCCTCTGGACATAATAAGTCTATCAGCGGTGCGGTGGCGTCGGCTGTTAGCACTTGCGCAGTTATATATCGAGATGAGATGTATGACGTGCGAAAGGGAAAAAATTGGACATTTGATGCGCCAATTTTTGGTATCCCATTCGGTGCTAGGCACATATCGGTGCACATAGAAGTGCCGGATGATGTGGCAATTGTGCCCGACGCCTATCGGCAATTTCTTCGATATTCTCGTGGAGAGCAGCCGCACGTAAGTGTCAACGATTTTGCTGAGTCGGTTCGAGACAACAGGCCTCAGTGGCTAATTGATCTCATTCGTTCGTTCGCACCGGATAGTATTTCTGACGATGAAATTCGGGACGAACTTCAAAAGCTTTTGAATCAACTGCGTGTTCGTAGAGTCAGCCCCCGCGTTGTGAGCGACGGCTCTATTTCTTTGGATGCGGGGCCTTCGCCTGCGAGCGATGTTTCACAAGGAAATGGTGACCGTGAAGGTCAAACTTCGCGTCAACGACCAACAGATTTGTCCGTCTTGCCGGCGGGTGCGAAACGCGCTGAAATTTTTCAGAATATGGAGCGCGCACCCGAAATCATCCCTCTCTGGGATGATGCCGACATCGAAGAGAAGGGACTTAAGGCGAGAGCAGCGCGTTACATTATGGAAGCTGGTCAGCTATTCATTAATATGCAGTATCCCGCGATTGGCGAGATGAGAGCGTTGCTGGAGGCAGAATATGCCGACTCGCCGGATCCAGAAACAATGAGAACACTAGCCAAGCAGCATGCTGAGCGTACTCTGATCCTCAGAGTTGGGCGGACTGTCGTGTATGCTTTGGCAAAGCAGTTGAACAAAGAATGGGATCAGAAATCTTTAGAAACCGCTTCGTCTCCGGAAAGCCTAAGCATGGCTGCCGATAATTTTGCGGAATCTTTGCAAAATGTGAGGCGTGATATCGGGCGGAAGCTAAGGACCGCGCGTGTGGCTGCTGAGCCAGAAGAAGTCGAAGTTACACCAATGTCTTCGACCGAATTACTTCCGCGCCCAACATTTACACCTCAGTGAATCTATAAGTTTTCATTTGGCCGGAACTCGGAGCAAAATTCTCAAACATACTTCTTCATCTCCATCAGGAGATCGCTGCGAAGATCCTCGCGGTCCATCGCATAGGCAATGTTTGCGGCCAGAAATCCCGACTTCGAGCCGCAGTCGTAGCTCTTGCCCTTGAACTTGAATCCGTAAAACGGCTGTGACTTGGCAAGCCCGAGCATCGCGTCGGTGAGCTGGATTTCGCCGCCCGCGCCCTTGGCCTGTGTTTCGAGCACGTTGAAAATCTCCGGCTGCAAAATATAACGCCCGGTGATCGAAAGGTTCGAGGGCGCGACTTCTTTCTTCGGCTTCTCGACCATCCCGTTCAGTTCGAACATGTCGCCCTTTGCCTTGCCGACGCCGACGACGCCATACATGTGGACCTGATCCATCGGCACTTCTTCCACCGCGATGATGTTGGCCTTGTCCGCGCCTGCCGCGTTCGCAGCGTCGATCATCTGCTTCAGGCCACTGGGTTTGTTTTTCACCAGCACGTCCGGCAGCAGCACCGCGAACGGCTCGTTGCCGATGATGTCGCGCGCGCACCACACCGCATGGCCGAGGCCGAGTGGAGCCTGCTGGCGGGTGAACGAGGTCGCGCCCGCCGCCGGCTGGTCGCGTTCGAGGATGTCCATTTCCTTGAGCTTGTTGCGCTCCTTCAGCGTGTCCTCAAGCTCGTAGGGCCGGTCGAAGTGATCCTCGATCACGCCCTTGTTGCGGCCGGTGACGAATACGAGGTGTTCGATGCCGGCTTCCAGCGCCTCGTCCACCACATGCTGGATCAGCGGGCGGTCGACCACGGTGAGCATTTCCTTCGGCATGGCCTTGGTTGCGGGCAGGAAGCGGGTGCCAAGACCGGCGACGGGAAACACAGCTTTGCGGATTTTCATGAGGCTCTTTTACAGGCTGGGACGGATGCAGGGGTGTTAGCAGGTTTTATCGGGCTGAAAAACGGCGGGGAGGCGTGAGAGTTCCGTCAAGGTTAGCGCTAACGGGACGCGGATGAACGGCAGATGAGCGGGGTGCGGGACAAGGCTGCACCGTGCCTTCGTACCGCCACGAGGGTGCCCGCGCCATTTCGCCGCCGGAAAATGCCGCTTTGTTAATCGGGTAGAAACCCTGTCCGGGCCTCCTGTATCGGGGATAGTCTTGAGTGGGTGGAGTACGCATGAAACGGATCGAACGTGAAGAAAGCGCGTGGCTGATGGTCGCGGGCGCGGCGTTGACCATGTCCGTGGTTGCGGTGGCGTCGCTCGTGGCCGGACCGGCCTATGGACAGACCTCATCCGGGCGCGGGGCGTTCGGCGACATCACCGGCACGATCCAGCAGATGATCTCCCCGCCGCGTCAGGCAGCACCGCAGCCGCGGCGCATGGCGCAGGCCTCGACGCCGAAGGAATGGAGCGGCGAAGACGGCGCATCCGGCCATCCGCTGATGACGGCCGATGCCATTCGCAATTCGGCGGCGAATTTCGACCGCTGCATCGCTGGCTTCTGGCCGGAAGCCGCGCGGCGCGGTGTCTCGGAAGCAAGCTTCCGGCGTTTTACGGCGGATCTGTCGCCGGACCTGCGCATCATGGACCTGATGGACTCGCAGCCTGAATTCACCAAGGCGGTGTGGGACTATCTCGACATTCTGGTCACCGATGCGCGGATCGCGCGCGGCCGTGAAGTCTTGGCGAAGAACGCTGCGACCTTTGCCGCTGTCGAAAAAGCCTATGGCGTGGACCGCTATATCGTTGCCGCGATCTGGGGCATCGAGTCGAACTATGGCACGCAGGGCGGCGACCGCAGCGTTTTGAATTCCACAGCGACCTTGGCCTGCGTGGGCAGGCGTCAGAAATATTTCACGGACGAGTTTCTGGCCGCACTGGAAATCCTGCATCACGGCGATCTGACGCCGCAGCAGATGCGCGGCTCATGGGCCGGCGCGTTCGGCGCGACCCAGTTCATGCCGACGGCGTTCAAGCGCTTTGCGGTGGACTTTGACGGCGACGGCAAACGCAACACCGTCGACGATGTGCCGGACATCATCGCGTCCACCGCGGCGAAGTTCAAAAAGGACGGCTGGGTGCCAGGCCAGACCTGGGGCTATGAGGTCGAGGTGCCGCAGGGCTTCAACTATCTCCACGCCGACCGCGCCAAGAGCTACACCATCGCGCAGTGGGCGCATCTCGGCGTCAAGCGCGCCGGCGGCAAACCGTTCCCGCGCACCAGCGACAAGGCGTTTTTGCTGGCGCCTGCCGGTGCCGACGGGCCGGGTTTCCTGATGCTCGGCAATTTCCGCTCGATCATGCGTTACAATCCGTCGGAGGCCTACGCGCTGGCCATCGGCCATTTCGCGGACCGGCTGCGCGGCGGTGCGCCGTTCGTGCAGCAATGGCCACGGCAGGAGCGGGTGCTGTCCCGCGACGAGCGGCTGCAATTGCAGCAGCTTCTGGCGCAGCGCGGGTTCTATCGCGGCGAGCCGGACGGCAATCTCGGCGGCGAAACCCGCAAAGCCTTGCGCTCATTTCAGGCCTCGATCGGGGCGCCTGCCGACGGGTTCGCCTCGTCCGGCGTGCTGGATCGGCTGCGCGGGCGGTAAACTGCTGGTTTCGGGCCGGTTTCCCAGCCTGGCGGGCGGCCCGATAACCTTCAAGTTGACATTTTCCGGGCGCACTTGACGGATGCGGTCCGACCCCGGTTTATGGGCCGATTACCGGAGTTTGGGGCGGAATATTTGCGCCCGGATATGCAACCGCGGCCATTGCGCGAGCGACCAAGATCCATGTCGAAGCCGAACATGTCGAAACGGACTTTTCTGCGCGTGTTCACCGAACGCGGCCCCCTGACGGTCCTCGCGGTCGCGGGCGCGATGCTGTTCGGGATCGTGGCGCCGGCCTCGGCGCAGTTTTTCGATTTCGGGTTTGGCCGTCCGCAACGGCAAGCGCCGCAGCGCGGCGGGTTCTTTTCGCCGTTCGGCGATCCGGGACCGCAACAGCAGGCCCCGCGTCCGGTGGATTCCTCGCGCGCGCCCGCGGCCGCCAAGCGCGATGCTCCGGCAGACAACAATGTGCTGGTGCTCGGCGATGCGATGGCCGACTGGCTCGCCTATGGCCTTGAAGATGCGTTGTCGGAAACCCCCGACCTCGGCGTGATCCGCAAGCACAAGACCATATCGGGTCTGTTGAAGTATCAGCCCAAGGGCGATCCGGCGGACTGGATTGCGGCGGCCAAGGGCATTCTCGCCACCGAGAAACCTGAAGTCATCGTGGTGATGCTCGGCCTGCACGATCGTATTCCGATCCGCGAACCTGCCGTGGAAAAGAAGGCCGACGCCAAGCCGGGCGACAAGGCTGACAAGAAGAACGCCAAGAAGGATTCCCGCGCCAAGCCCGATGCCGCAGCGAAGCCCGGCGAAAAGCCCGCAGACGATGACGAGAGCAAGGCTGCGGACAACAACAAGCCGTCCGATACGGAAGCCGCTCCGGACGACGATGAGCAGCCCCAGATTCTTGCGCCCGAAAAAGGGCAGCGCTCCGCCAACGGCATGTACGATTTCCGCGACGAGCGCTGGGTCGAACTGTACACCAAGAAAATCGAGGAAATGATCGCGGTCCTGAAGTCGAAGGGCGTGCCGGTCCTGTGGGTCGGTCTGCCGTCGATCCGGGGCACCAAGTCCACATCGGATATGCTGTTCCTTGATGCGCTGTATCGCGATGCCGCCGGCAAAGCCGGTATCACCTATGTCGACGTCTGGGACGGCTTCGTCGACGACGCCGGACGTTTCGCGCAATCGGGCCCGGACTTCGAAGGCCAGATCCGCCGCCTGCGATCTTCCGACGGCGTGTATTTTACCAAATCCGGCGCGCGCAAGCTCGCGCACTATACCGAGCGTGAAATCCGCCGCGTGCTTGCGGCGCGTTCCGGGCCGATCGCGATTCCGAGTGAATCCTTCGCGCCCGATTCCAACATTCGTCCGGGCGAAGCCGGTCCGCGTCCGCTGATGGGACCGGTGATGCCGCTGGTGGCGTCGTCGGTCGGCACCGACGAACTGCTTGGCGGTGTCGGCACGCGGCCGGCGTCGGTCGATGCGCTTGCAGCCCGCACGCTGGTGAAGGGTGAGCCGCTCGCGCCGCCCGCCGGACGCGCCGACGATTTCGCATGGCCGCGCCGCGAAGTGGGCGCGTTGAGCGCGCCGCCGAGCGACCCTGTCGTTGCAGCCGCGCCCTCCGATGGGCCTGCCGCGCCGCCTAAGCCGAAACCGAAGAAGACGCAGCAAACCGTCCAGGGTCTTTTCGATCCATCCGCGCCTCCGCGCCAGCGGTCTGCGGGACGGGACGGATTCCAGCGGCCCCCGGCCAATACCGGACAGCCGACGTTCTTTCCGCGCGGCTGGTTCTCGCGCTGGTAAGCCCGAGACTGCGGCGAATCCCCAAAGCACCGCGTCTGGATCGCGTCATGTCGATGCAGTAGTGTCCGCGCCGCTGATCCAGAAATTTTCGTCAGGTCGAGATCGTGAACAGAAAACAACGCCGGGCTGAAGGAAAAGGCGGTGACGCCGCCACCCGGCCCGTATCCCGGTCATCGGGTCTTCTCGAAGACACGCTGTTCCGGCAGGCCGTGGCGCATCATCAGGCCGGACGGCTGCGGGATGCCGAAGCGAACTATCGCGATGTGCTCGCGGCCAATTCGCGTCATACCGGCGCTCTGACTTATCTCGGTCTGCTCGCGCATCAGTCGGGTCACAGCGAGGCTTCCATCGATCTCCTGCGCAAGGCGATTGCCTCGGACAAGCGCAATCCCGAACCGCATTACAATCTGGCGCGCGTGCTGTCGGATTGCGGCCGCGACGACGAGGCGATCACGCACAACCGGAAAGTGCTGGAGATCGATCCGAATTTCCCCGGCGCTCACAATAATCTCGGCGCATTGCTGCTGCTGCACGGGCGGCCGGCGGAAGCGCTGGCTGCTGCCGTCGATGGTTTGCGGAGAGAAGATACAGCCGGTCTCAAATCGACGTTCGTAATGGCGCTCCGCGCGCTCGACCCCACAGCGATCAGGCGCGATCAGAATTTCATTCAACTTCTGGTGCGGGCACTGGATGAGCCGTGGAGCCGTCCGCGCGATCTGTCGGCTGCTGCGGGCGCGATCCTGCTTCGCACGCCTGCGATGGCGCGGTGTGTTGAGCGCGTGCGCCACGCAAGGCCTGCCGGATTGAACGAGCTGTTCAACAATGTCGATCTGGCGTCGCTCGGCAGCGATGGTTTGTTTGCGGCGTTGTTGAGCGCATCGCCTGTCACGACGGTTGAAGCCGAACAAGTTCTGACCGCACTGCGCCGCGTGGTGTTGAACGACATCGCGACAGGCGCGCTCGATGCCGAGGCGGCATGGCTGCCGCTGGTGGCAGCGCTCGGCCGGCAGGGTTTCATCAACGAATACGTTTTCCATGTCACCCCGGATGAAGCCGCCCAGTTAGATCAGCTTCGTGATGCTGTGAGCGCGGCCATCGGACGGGGCGAAGACGTCGCCTCGATCAAGCTCGCAATTCTTGCAAGCTATCTGCCGCTGCATTCGATAGATGGGGCTGAGCGCCTTGTGTCGCACTCGTGGCCCGACGAGGTCGCCGCCCTTGTTGCACAGCAGATTACCGATCACCGCGACGAACTGGCGATCCGTCCGGCGATCGAGCGGTTGACGAAAATCGAAGATGCGGTTTCGGAAAAAGTGCGGGCGCAGTACGAGGAAAATCCCTATCCGCGCTGGAGCAGGATGGCCGCCGAAACCCATGCGCTTCCCATCGATCATTATATCGGGATGCGGTTTCCGGGTTCGCCGTTCAAGCCGCTCGGAAATCGCGCACCCGATGTTCTGGTTGCAGGATGCGGCACCGGACAGCATGCGATTCAGCGGGCGCAGCAATTGAAGTCGGCCAATGTTCTGGCGATCGATCTCAGCCTCAGCAGTCTCAGCTACGCAATCAGGAAAACCAAAGAACTGGGATTGAGCAACCTGCGCTACGCGCAGGCCGACCTTCTGGCGCTGAATGATGAGACGACATTCGATGTTGTCGATTCGAGCGGCGTGCTGCATCACTTGAACGATCCATTGGCCGGATGGCGCAGGCTCGCCGGTCTGGTGCGCTCCGGCGGCCTGATGCATATCGGGCTCTATAGCGCGACTGCGCGCAGCGACATCAACGCCGCGCGTACTTATCTGGCGCAGCAGGGCCGGGATTACTCGACCGCTGAAGTACGGCGGCTAAGGGCGGAGTTCGCGGGCCGCGTACCGGGAGATCCGCTGCATAACATCACCGGGTTCAGCGATTTCTTCAGCATGAGCGAATGCCGCGACCTGCTGTTCCATGTGCAGGAGCATCAGTTCTCGATTCCCCAGATCGCGGATTTTATTCGCGAGATCGGTTTTACATTCCTCGGCTTCGAGACGCCGGCGCGGACGAATTATCTGCGGCGGTTTCCGGAAGACCGCGCGGCGACAAATCTTGCGAACTGGGATGTGTTCGAGGCTGAAAATCCTTCGACCTTCGCGCAGATGTATCAGTTCTGGATTCAGAAGGTCTGAGCCCGCAGGGCGCGGATGCGTTGCGAACGAAAAAGCCCCGTCACAGGACGGGGCTTTTTATTGTTGCGGGGACGGCGTGCTTATCGCGGCAGCGTCGTCGATCCCATCAGATGCTGGTCAATCGCGGCGGCGCACTGGCGGCCTTCGCGGATCGCCCAGACCACAAGGGACTGGCCGCGGCGCATGTCGCCGGATGAGAACACCTTCGCCACCGAGGTCTGGTAGTTGCTGGTGGTGGCGCGCACGTTGCCGCGCGGATCGAGCTCGACGCCGAGCTTCTTGAGCAGGCCTTCATGCACCGGATGCACGAAGCCCATCGCCAGCAACACCAGCTCGGCCTTCAGTTCGAATTCGCTGCCCGGCACCGGCTGGAACTTGTCGTCGACGTGAACGCAATGCAGCTTGGCAACCTTGCCTTCGCCGCCGGAGAATTTCTGCGTCAGCACGGCATATTCACGGACAGCGCCTTCGGCCTGGCTCGACGAGGTACGCATCTTCAGCGGCCAGTTCGGCCAGGTCAGCGCCTTGTTCTCGTGTTCGGGCGGCGCGGGCATGATTTCAAGCTGCGTGACGGAATTAGCGCCCTGACGAATGGATGTGCCGATGCAGTCGGAGCCGGTATCGCCGCCGCCGATCACCACCACGTCCTTGCCCTTGGCAAGAATCTCGCGGACGTCGCCGAGCGGCTCGTTGCCGACGCGGCGGTTTTGTTGCGGCAGGAAATCCATCGCGAAGTGAACGCCGTCAAGCTCGCGTCCGGGGATTGGCAGATCGCGCGACGCTTCCGCACCGCCGGTCAGCGCGACCGCGTCGTAAGCCTTGACCAGATCCTGCGGATCGACCGCGCCGGCATGAGCGCCGCCGACCGGCGTGTTGTAATGGAAAGTCACGCCTTCGGCTTCCATCTGCGCCACGCGGCGGTCGATGACGCCCTTTTCCATCTTGAAGTCGGGAATGCCGTAACGAAGCAATCCGCCGGCCTTGGCGAATTTCTCGAACACGTGGACTTCATGACCGGCGCGCGCGAGCTGCTGTGCGGCGGCAAGGCCTGCAGGCCCGGAGCCGACAACGGCAACCTTCTTGCCGGTCTTGGTCGCTGCGACTTCCGGCTTCAGCCAGCCGTTGTCCCAGGCGCGATCGACGATGGCGCATTCGATGGTCTTGATGGTCACCGGGTTGTCGTCGATGTTCAGCGTGCAGGATGCTTCGCACGGCGCCGGACAGATACGTCCGGTGAATTCCGGGAAGTTGTTGGTCGAGTGCAGGTTGCGCGAGGCTTCTTCCCAGTTGCCGTTGTAGACGAGGTCGTTGAAGTCCGGGATCTGGTTGTTGACCGGGCAGCCAGGCGTGCCCGGCTGAACCGAGCCGGTGCCGTGACAATACGGAATGCCGCAATTCATGCAGCGCGCGGCCTGATCGCGCGTGTCTTTCTCGCTCAGCGGAATGACGAATTCCTTGAAATCCTTCACCCGCTCCGCGACCGGCCCGTACTTGCGGTCGTGACGCTCGATCTCAAGAAAACCTGTAGCCTTGCCCATGTAACCCGACGCCTCTGCAACCTTGTTTCTTCGTCATCCTGAGGTGCGAGCCGTTTCTGGCGAGCCTCGAAGGATGAATGTTCTGCTCCGTCATCCTTCGAGGCCCTCGCTGCGCTCGGGCACCTCAGGATGACGACTCGTTATCTATGCCCCGATCGCGATCTTGGGCTCTTCCGGCTCGCGCGATTTCATTTCTTTCAGCGCGCGGCGGTATTCGACCGGCATGATCTTGCGGAACATCGGAAGATATTTTTTCCAGTTCGCAAGAATATGCTGCGCCCGCGCCGAGCCGGTGAGCTTGGCGTGTCGCGAGATCAGGATATGCAACCGTTCGACATCTTCGCCGAGCAGGTTGGAGAACACATCGACCCGGCCATGCGCCTCGAGGTCGCCCGACGAATGGTACGCATTCTGGTTGACCATTTCCTCGGACAGAACCGGCTCGAGTTCGACCATCGCCATGTTGCAGCGTTTCTCGAACGTGCCGTCCTCGTCGATGACGTAAGCCACGCCGCCGGACATGCCCGCCGCGAAGTTGCGTCCGGTGCGGCCGAGCACGACGACGATGCCGCCGGTCATGTATTCGCAGCAATGATCGCCAGCGCCTTCGACCACGGCGACCGCGCCGGAGTTACGAACCGCGAAGCGCTCGCCGGCGACGCCCTGGAAGTAGCATTCGCCTTCGATGGCGCCGTACATCACGGTGTTGCCGACGATGATCGATTCTTCCGGCACGATGCCGGAGTTCTTCGGCGGCCGGACGATGATGCGTCCGCCCGAGAGGCCCTTGCCGACATAGTCGTTGCCTTCGCCCTCGAGGTCGAGCGTGACGCCGCGCGCAAGCCACGCGCCGAACGCCTGACCCGCCGTGCCCTTGAGGCTGACATGGATGGTGTCGAGCGGCAGGCCGGTATGGCCGTAAGTTTTCGCCACCACGCCGGAGAGCATCGCGCCCGCGCTGCGGTCGGTGTTGTGGATTTCCGCCTCGATCTTCACCGGCGCGCCGCGGTCGAGTGCCGCCTGCGCTTCCTTGATCAGGGTGCGGTCGAGCACGCTCTCCAGATGATGATCCTGCGCCTCAGAGTGATAGATTTTCTGGCCGGGCAGGGCCTTCTGCTTGAAGAACAGCTTCGAGAAATCGAGGCCCTTGGCCTTCCAGTGCGCGACCAGCGTCGACTGGTCGAGCATCTGGCTCTGGCCGACCATCTCCTGGAAGGTGCGGTAGCCGAGCGAGGCCATGATCTCGCGGACTTCTTCGGCGACGAAGAAGAAAAAGTTGATGACGTGCTCTGGCTGGCCGGTGAAGCGCTTGCGCAGCACCGGGTCTTGCGTCGCGACGCCGACCGGGCAGGTGTTGAGATGACACTTGCGCATCATGATGCAGCCAGCCGCAATCAGAGGCGCGGTGGCAAAGCCCATTTCGTCCGCGCCGAGCAGCGCGCCAATCACCACGTCGCGGCCGGTGCGGAAGCCGCCGTCGACCTGCACGACGATACGGCTGCGCAGCCGTTCACGCACCAGCGTCTGGTGGGTTTCGGCGAGGCCGAGTTCCCACGGCGAACCGGCATGCTTGATCGAGGTGAGCGGCGATGCGCCGGTGCCGCCTTCGAAGCCTGAAATCGTGACGTGATCCGCGCGTGCCTTGGCAACGCCAGCGGCAACCGTGCCGACGCCGATTTCCGAGACCAGCTTGACCGAGACCGCGCCGTCAGGATTGACGTTCTTCAGGTCGTAGATCAGCTGTGCGAGATCTTCAATCGAATAGATGTCGTGATGCGGCGGCGGCGAGATCAGGCCGACGCCCGGCGTC
>CALRLJ020000022.1:0-18137 GCA_943368635.1 Sediminibacterium ginsengisoli
CATAGGTGTGGCGGAATCGTTGCCGCCATCGATGGTTTTATAGGGGCTCACATGCGCAAGATTGCTGTTCTTCTTCTCGCTGCCGCCGGCGTTAGCCTGGCAGGCGCGGCTTCCGCAGCCGATCTCGGCGCGAAGCCAATCTACCGCAAAGCTCCTCCGGTGGAGGTCTTCACCTGGACCGGTGGCTACATCGGCGGTTACGTCGGCGGCGCATTCGCTGACGGCGATAACGTGACCGGCGTCCCTGTTGATGGAACTGGCGCACCGATCTTCGGCGGTCCGGCAGCATCGTACAAGTACGGCTCAAGCGTGATCGGTGGTTACACCAGCGGTTACAACTACCAGTTCGCTCCGAACTGGGTGATCGGTTACGAAGGTGAAACCGGCTACATCGGGATCAAGGGTTCGTCGGCTTATGCCGGATCGGCAACCTCGATTGCGACCACCCGCGCGGAAGGCCTTTACAGCGTCTGGGCTGCTCGCTTCGGTTACGCATTCGACCGCTCGCTGCTCTACGTCAAGGGCGGCGCGACACTGATGGATTTTGAAACCGGCGTGTCCGACGGTACTCCCGGCAACCACATCGACACCATGCATCGCAAGTATCGCCTCGGTTATGCCATCGGCGGCGGCTGGGAATATGCTCTCGACAACAAGTGGAGCGTGAAGGCCGAATACCTCTACCTCGGCTTCGACAACAACATCACCACCACCGGCAACTTCACCGGTCCTCCGGCTCAGGTCTTCACCACGACCAGCCTCTCCGGCATTCACACCGCCAAGGTCGGCCTGAACTACAAGTTCGACGTGCTCGGCTACTTCCTCGGCGTGGTCCGCTAACCGCCGACGGTTTTCCAAAGTTCAAAGCCCCGGACATGGTCCGGGGCTTTTTCTTTTGTCGGCATATTCCTGTCAGATTGTCTTTGTCGGCAGATCTTTGTCAGCACGTCATGCCCCCGAGCTAGGCTGCACGCTCCTCACACCGGCAAGGAGCCACTCATGACATTGAAAGCAGGCGACGTCGTTCTTCTCAAATCCGGCGGTCAGGCTCTGACCGTTGCCGAGGTCACGGACGATGCGGTCGAGTGCATCTGGCTTGGCGAAGAAGGTGATCTGTTCCGCGAGAAGCTCCCGTCAGCGGTGCTCGAGCTTGCCCACATCGACATGTCCGACGATGAGGACGAAGAAGACGAGGACGAAGACAGCGAAGACGAAAGCGACGACGATCACGCCAAGAAGACGGCGGAAGTCGCCTGAGACGCGAGCCTCCCTGAACAGGATTCCCCGCCGGGAGCGTCCCGGCGGCTCACCTCAAAGCCGGTGATCCCGCGTGAATCGCGCGACGGTGTCATCGGCGATGGCTTTCAGCGCCGCTGCGTCGAGCGGAAACTGCATCGCCAGCCACGCGTCCTCGGCCAGCGTCAGCACGTGACCGAGCGCCGGCCCTTCCGCAATGCCACGCGCGATGAAGTCCGCCGCCTTGAACGGGAAAACCGGCGCTATCCAGCGCTGCGGCAACGACGCCAGATCACGCCACCGCGGCGAACCAAATTTCCGCCCTGCCCGCGCCCACGCCAGCATGATCCGATCGCGGTAACGGCCTTCTCCCAGCCGGTACAACCTGCGCTGCGCCGTCGCTTCGTCCATATCCTCGAGCCGCCACCAGCGATGCCCCATCGAATCCAGCCGTTTGGTTTCGACGTTCGACAAACGCCAGCGCTGCGACATGCGTTTTGCATCTTCGGTCACGGCCACGGTCAGCGCACCGAGGCGGCGAACCGGATCCGGCTCACGTTCAAGTTCGCTCTCGGCTGCAATCATCGCCGCGAATGGGCCGTGAAAAACCACACCCGCCGTCAACCGCAACAACAACCCTGCATCGTCCATCGCCACCAAAGCCGGTGCGGCGCCCTTCGCCACCATCAGCTTGAGCATTTCCATCCGGATACGCTCGGCCGACAGGCCCGAGAGGCCATCGCGCCCGGCGATGCAGGCTTCGTATCCGGCAGCATCCGGCGCGCCATCGCCATAGGCGGCGTGAATCCGAAAGAACCGCAGGATACGCAGATAATCTTCCGCGATGCGTTGCGCAGGCTCACCGATGAACCGCACGCGCCGGGCCGCGATGTCCGCCAGTCCGCCGACTTCGTCGTGAACAACGCCGTCCGGCGTCACCGACAATCCGTTGATGGTGAAATCACGGCGCATCGCGTCGCGGGCCCAGTCACGCCCGAACGCCACCTTCGCCTTGCGCCCGAAGGTCTCGATGTCCTCGCGCAGCGTGGTCACTTCGAACGGCTGCCCCTCGACCACCAGCGTGACCGTGCCGTGCTCGATACCGGTCGGCACCGCCTTGATGTGCGCGAGCTTGGCACGCCGGATCACTTCGTCCGGCAATGCCGTGGTCGCGATGTCGATATCTCCGACAGGCAAGCCGAGCAGCGCATTGCGCACCGCGCCGCCAGCCACCCGTGCCTGCTCGCCGTCGGCGTTGAGCAACGCCAGCACCCGCATCGCCGCACCCGATGTCAGCCAGGGAGCGTCACGCAGCGAAGGCAGGGGGCTCATTTCTCCGACCCTCGGATCAGCTTGCCGTCCTCGACACGCGCGGGCGTGTAAGTGGAGCCCGGAGGCGCGCCGGAGAAATGCGCCAGCAACACAAAACTGACGATGACGAGCACGAATGCAGCCACCGCCAGCCTGCCGACAACATGCAGCGGCCAAGATGATTGTGTCCAGACGCCGGAGCGGCTTGCGATCAGGAATGCCGCATAGACCGCGAAGGGAATCAGGAAAATTCCGATCTCGGTGAGCACGGGACGGATCATGAAAGGCAGATCCGCTCGTACAGCGCGCGCAACATGCCCGCGGTCGCGCCCCAGATGTAATGCGCCTCGAAAGGCATCTCGTAAAACGAGCGCTGCATGCCGCGAAATTCCTTGCTGCCGAGCTTGTGATTGACCGGGTCCATCAGGAACGCCAGCGGCACCTCGAATGCATCGTCGACTTCATTGGCGTTGATCGTCAGCTCAAAGCCCGGCCGGACCCGCGCCAGTGTCGGCAATATCCGGAATCCGAAGCCGGTCGCGTAGACATCAAGATAGCCGATCGGCTCGACGAAATCCCGCTTCAACCCGATCTCCTCGTCGGCTTCGCGCAGCGCCGCATCCATCGGCGACGCATCGGTCGGATCGATCTTGCCACCCGGAAACGAGACCTGCCCGGCGTGCTCGTTGAGATGTTCGGCGCGTTTGGTCAACAGCACCGTCGGCACATCGCGTTCCACGATCGCAACCAGAACCGCGGCCGGACGCACCGGGCGTTCCTTGGCAATGATCTGCAGCATCGCATCGGTGCCGAAATCGCCGGTCGGCGCGAGCACTGCGGCGTCGGTCAATCCCGGTGGAACATCGAAGTTCAGCCGCTCGCGCGCCCGGCGAAAGAATTCACCGGAAGAGATATCAGCCGGCGCCGCGATCATGGCGGAAGCAGCGTCCTTCAAAACAATCTTCGTCAACCCAAATCCTCTTGTCTCAAACCGGGTCACGCGCCTGAGCCGCGTCCGCCATCGAGAAGAACTCGCCGCCGGATATGACACCGAACATCTCGTGGCCATCGACGGCGCGAATTTCACCCATCTCGACCAGATCATAATAGAGCGCGCGTGTGACTTTTGCCCACAAATCCGCACGCACATGGAGGTATGGCGTGAGGCCTCCATCGGCGGCAGCCTCAAACCGCAGCCGGTGAGCGCTGTCGCATGGCACCCATTCGTCGACATTGGTGCGGAAACTCAGCGTCCGTGCCGCGCCCTCACCGTCCGTCTCCATCTCCACGGCGAGAAACGGCACGTCATCGACGCGGATACCGACCTTCTCCACCGGCGTGACGAGAAAATACTTGCCGTCCTCGCGCTTGAGAATTGTGGAAAACAGCTTCACCAGCGCCGCCCGGCCGATCGGCGTGCCGAGATAGAACCAGGTGCCGTCGCTCGCGATTCGCATGTCGAGATCGCCGCAGAACGGCGGATTCCACAGATGAACCGGCGGCAGACCTTTTGTCGCAGCACCACGCGCCGCCTGGGTCAGCCCATCCAGGCGCTGAACCGGATTCGGCTCCTGTTTCTGCCCTTGGTTCGCCATTGTTTGCCCTGACCGTTGACGCTTCTGTTTGGCACGAATGGTGCACGACAAGAACCCGAAAGCTGCGATCAAGAAACGATGACAACAGCCGACAAATCATACCGGAATCCGGCGCGATTACTCGCCACATCGTGATGAGTTGCAAGCCCCCCAATCGCTAATGTGGGGACAGCCCGAAGGGGCGAATACATAAGAGAATACATGGCCTTTGCACCGGTTTAGCATGGCCTGAGGATGACAAGTTACGTCTGAGTCCGCGGAACCCGAAGGCGGAATCGCACGGTCCACGCAAGGAGCGATGAATTATGTCTGGCGCTGAAGGTGTCGAGAAACTGGAAGACGTGATCGTGCGCTCTGCCGAGCAGATCGCGGGCAACATCCGCGCGGCCCGCGAGGCGGTCTCGACCGTCATCTTCGGACAGGAGCGGGTCGTCGAAAATGCGCTGGTGACGATCCTGTCCGGCGGACATGCCTTGCTGATCGGCGTTCCGGGTCTTGCAAAGACCAAACTGGTCGAGACGCTGGGCATCACGCTCGGCCTCGATGCCAAGCGCGTGCAATTCACGCCAGACCTGATGCCGTCGGATATTCTCGGCGCCGAGGTGCTGGACGAAAGCGCCAGCGGCAAACGCTCGTTCCGCTTCATCGCAGGACCGGTGTTCGCGCAACTCCTGATGGCCGACGAAATCAACCGCGCCAGCCCGCGCACGCAGTCCGCATTGCTGCAGGCGATGCAGGAGCAGCACATCACGGTCGCCGGCGCGCGGCACGATCTGCCGGTGCCGTTCCATGTGCTGGCGACGCAAAACCCGCTGGAGCAGGAAGGCACCTATCCGTTGCCGGAGGCGCAGCTCGATCGCTTCCTGATGGAGATCGATGTCGAATATCCGGACCGCGACGCCGAACGCAAAATCCTGTTCGAGACCACCGGCGCGGAACAGACTGTCGCAAAAGCGGCGATGACCACCGAGACATTGATCACCGCGCAGCGGCTGGTGCGCCGTCTGCCCGTCGGCGATTCCGTGGTTGAGGCTATTCTCTCCCTCGTCAGGTCGGCGCGTCCGGGCGAGGACAGCGGCGAAATCGGCAAGTCGATTGCATGGGGACCAGGACCGCGCGCCAGTCAGGCCTTGATGCTCGCGGTTCGCGCCCGCGCGCTGCTCGACGGGCGGCTCGCGCCATCCATCGACGACGTGCTCGATCTGGCCGAACCTGTGCTGAAGCACCGCATGGCGCTGACCTTCTCGGCACGCGCCGAGGGCGAAACCATTCCCGACATCATCAAGCAATTGAAGTCACGGATCGGATGACGATGGCGCAGGCCCCTGTGAGCAAAGGACAGGACGGCGCCGTTCAGGCTGCGGTGGGCAAAAGCCGCAAGCTTGCCGCGCGTGTGCCGCGTCTGATTCTCGAGGCGCGCCGCGTCGCCGCGACCGTGATTCATGGCTTGCATGGGCGGCGCCGGGCCGGCGCCGGTGAGAATTTTTGGCAGTATCGGCACTTCGTCAACGGCGAGCCTTCGCACAATGTCGACTGGCGGCGCTCTGCGCGCGACAACCAGCTTTATGTCCGCGAACGCGAATGGGAATCGTCGCATACGATCTGGTTCTGGGTCGATCGATCGCCGTCGATGGATTTCAATTCGCATCTGACGGACTGGAGCAAGCTCGACCGATCTTTGGTTGTCGCGTTTGCGCTTGCGGAGGTTCTGGTTCAGGGCGGCGAGCGGGTCGGGATTCCCGGCCTGATGCGCCCGACGGCCAATCGCAACGTCATCGAGACCATGGCACAGGTGATTGTGCATGATTCCGGCGAGCGCCCCAGTCTGCCGCCGAATTTCCAGCCCGCGCCGTTCTCCGAAGTCCTGCTCCTGTCCGATCTGTGGAGCCCGATCGCTGAATTCCGCGCCGCGATTGGACAACTCGCCGCAAACGGCGCGAGAGGCCACGTGGTTCAGGTCGTCGATCCTGCCGAGGAAAGCTTTCCCTACAAAGGCCGCGTCGAGTTCGTCGATTCCGAAGGACTAGGCACGGTGACCGCCGGCCGTGCCGAGCGATGGCGGACTGAATATCAGGCGCTGGTTGCCAATCATCGCGCAGCACTGCGCGCGGAGGCCGAGCAGTTCGGCTGGAGCTTTACCGTGCATCGGACGGATCGGGGTCCGACAGAATTGCTGTTCGCCATCCATGCCCGCATGGGTGCGGGCGCAAACGTGGTGCCTCGAAGCCGGAGTTCTGCGCAGTCGAAGTCAGGCGCGCGCGCATGATGGGCCTACCGCTTTCATTTGCCGAGCCATGGTTGCTGATGGGTCTGTTGAGCCTGCCGGCGCTGTGGTGGCTGCTGCGCGTGATGCCGCCGCGCCCGCGGCGGGTGGATTTTCCGCCGACGCGGCTGCTGTTCGACATCGCGCCGAAAGAAGAAACGCCATCCCGTACACCGTGGTGGCTGACACTGTTGCGTCTACTCGCCGCGGCGCTGGTCATTCTTGCCGCCGCCGGTCCGATCTGGAATCCGAGCGAAGGCGTGACGCGCTCCAGCGCGCCGCTGGTGCTGCTGCTCGATGACGGCTGGAGCGCTGCGTCCAACTGGGATGCCCGCATCCGAACAGCAGACGAGCTGATTTCCAACGCGGAGTCCGACCGGCGCGCCGTCGCACTCGTTCCGCTCTCGGACCCAACCCGCGACATCACGCTGATGCCGGCCGGCACCGCGCGCGTCGCGCTGCGCCAGCTTGCGCCGAAACCCTATGCCGTCGAGCGCGTCGAGACGCTGCCGGCGCTGGCACGTTTTCTCGGCAAGACCGGCGATAGCGAAATCGTCTGGCTGAGTGACGGTATCGATACCGGACGCGGCAGCGAATTCACCGAAGGCCTGACAAAAACCATACAGGACCGCACGCTGACGATTGTCGAGGGCGGCACACTGCCGGCGCACGCGCTTGTGGCCGCAGAGAACGCGGCGGCGAAGATGACGGTGAAAGTTCTGCGCGCCAATGGCGGCAGCGGCGACATCGGTCTGGTGCGCGCACTCGACCAGAAAGGCTCGCCGATCGGCGAAGCGAAGTTTGTATTCGGCGCGCAGGATCGCGAAGTGGAGGCTAGCTTCGATTTGCCGGTGGAGTTACGTAACGACATCACGCGCCTCGAAGTCTCCGGCGAGCGCTCGGCCGGTGCAGTGCAACTGCTCGACAAACGCTGGCGCCGTCGCGCCATCGGCATCGTGTCGGGTGCCACCAGCGACACTGCGCAACCGCTGCTCGCTTCGACATTCTATCTCACCCGCGCGCTGGCACCGTTCGCCGACGTGCGGCTTGGCGAGCGCGGTTCGCCGGCAGTCGCGATCGGACAGTTTCTCGACCAGAAACTGCCGATGATCGTGCTTGCGGATGTCGGCACTTTATCGCCGGAAATCCGCGATCGTCTCAACGCCTGGATCGCGCAGGGCGGCGTGCTGGTGCGTTTTGCCGGGCCGCGCCTCGCCGCGGGCGACGACGATCTGGTGCCGGTGAAACTGCGGCGCGGCGGACGCAGCCTCGGCGGCAGCCTGTCGTGGGAAAAGCCGCAGCCGCTGGCATCGTTTGCCACCGACGGACCGTTCGCGGGTCTTGCCGTACCGAAAGATATTACGGTGACCCGTCAGGTGCTGGCCGAGCCGGACCCTGCGCTCGCCTCGCGAAGCTGGGCATCGCTGGCCGACGGCACACCATTGGTGACCGGCGAACATCGAGACAAAGGCGTGCTCGCCCTTTTCCATATCAGCGCCGATATGCGCTGGTCGGATCTGCCGTTGTCTGGCACCTTCGTCGAGATGCTGCGGCGAATCGTCGATATGTCCGGCTATACGGCCAATACGGGCGCGGGTGTCGCCGCCGAGGCCGGAGCGGAAACTGTTGCGCCGATCCGTACCCTCGATGGCTTCGGTGCCTTCGGTCCTCCGCCCTCCACCGCAAAGCCATTACGCGCGGACTACCGCGACCGTGCCACCCTCGATCATCCGCCGGGTCTCTATGGGCCAGCCGACGGCCCGCTCGCGGTGAACGCACTTGCGGCGGCAGACAGACTGGCGCCGCTTGACACGTCCGCTTTGAAGGCGAGGCGCGCGACCTATACCAACGCCGAGCCGCGCGATCTGCGCGGCATCCTGCTCTCCACTGCGCTGGCGCTGTTCCTGATCGACGCCATTATCGTTGCCATTCTCGGTGGTGGACTCGCAGCGTTGTTGCGACGCCGGACGGCAGCAGCAGCGCTGGTCATCGCGTTTGCTCTTGCTTCCGGTTATGGCGCGCCCTCGCCGTCTTATGCGCAGGCTCCGAAAGCGCCGACCAAGAGCGCGCCGGCAAAACCTCCCGCAACCGACGCAGCCAAGGACGACTTCGCCGTCAAAGCCGTCGCGCAAACCCGCCTCGCCTATGTCGTGACCGGCAACACCGACGTGGATTCCATCGTGAAGGCTGGCATGTCTGGGCTGACGCTGTTCCTTGCACAGCGCACGGCGCTGGAAGCCGGCGAGCCGGTCGGCGTGGACCCCGCGCGCGATGAACTCGCGTTCTTCCCGCTGGTTTACTGGCCGGTGATCACAGGCGCGCCGAAGCCCTCGCAGGAAGCGATCAACAAGCTCGATGCCTACATGAAGCAAGGCGGCACGGTGTTGTTCGACACCCGCGACGCGGTCGAAGCCCCGCCGGGTCCGGGCGGTGAATCGCAAACGCCCGGCATGCTGACACTGCGCACGATTTTGGCTTCACTCGATATTCCCGAGCTTGAGCCGGTGCCGCGCGAGCACGTGCTGACCAAGACCTTCTACCTGTTGCGCGACTTCCCCGGCCGCTTCAACTCGGGACAGACCTGGGTTGAGACGCTGCCGCGCGTCGAAGATGAAGATACCGCCGAGCGGCCCGCACGCGGCGGCGATGGCGTCTCGCCGATCATCATCACCTCGAACGATCTTGCCGGTGCATGGGCGATGCGAACCGACGGCCAGCCGATGCTGCCGCTGACGCCGGGCGATCCGCGCCAGCGCGAAATGGCTTTCCGTTCGGGCGTCAACATCGTGATGTACACCCTGACCGGCAACTACAAGGCCGACCAGGTTCATGCGCCAGCGCTGATCGAACGGCTGGGGCAATAACATGCAGTACGGCATTGCATTCGCGCCTCTCGTTCCCACGCTCGTGCTGTGGATCGGCCTCGCTGCCATCGTCGTGATTGCGGCTGTCCTGCTGATGACCCGCGCACGTGGATCGGCGATACGTGTCACAGCGCTGGCGTTGATCCTGCTGGCATTGGCCAATCCATCGTTCACGCGCGAGGAGCGCGAGCCGCTGTCGTCGGTCGCAGCTGTCGTGGTCGACAAGAGCCCGAGCCAGAATTTCGGCGAGCGCACCCGCGAAACCGATGAGGCGCGCGAGGCGCTGGTCAATCGGCTCAAGCAGATCAAGGGCCTCGAAGTGCGGGTCGTCGAGGCCGGACAGGCCGACGGCGAGACCGATGGCACAAAATTGTTTTCAGCCGTTACATCCGCGCTGTCCGATGTGCCGACCGATCGTGTCGCCGGCGCGTTCCTGATCACCGACGGACGCGTCCATGACATTCCCGCCAATGCTGCCGCCATCGGCTTCAACGCGCCGGTTCATGCGCTGATCACGGGGCGCAGCAACGAGCGCGACCGTCGTATCGCCATCGTTGCCGCACCTCGATTCGGCATTGTCGGCCAGACCCAGACCATCACCTATCGCCTCGACGATCAGGGCGTCACCAACCAGAGCGCGCGGGTTGTGGTCCGGCGCGACGGCGACGTGCTCAGTGAACGCGCGGTCCGCAGCGGCGAACAGGTCAGCGTGACCATCGATATTCCGCATGCCGGGCCGAACATCGTCGAGATCGAGGCCTCGAAACTCGATGACGAGTTGACGCCGGTCAATAACCGCGCGGTTGTCTCCATCGATGGCGTGCGCGACAAGCTGCGTGTGTTGCTGGTGTCCGGCGAACCGCATTCCGGCGAGCGCACCTGGCGCAACCTGCTGAAATCGGACGCCAGCGTCGATCTGGTGCATTTCACCATTCTGCGCCCGCCGGAAAAACAGGATGGCACGCCGATCAACGAACTGTCGCTGATCGCATTTCCGACCCGTGAACTGTTCCAGCAGAAGATCAACGAGTTTCAGCTCATCATCTTCGATCGCTATGCGCGGCAAGGCGTGTTGCCGATTTCGTATTTCGATAACATCACCCGTTATGTGCGCAATGGCGGCGCGGTGCTGGTCTCGGCCGGTCCCGATTACGCAAGCCCGACCAGCATCTGGCGCACGCCGCTGGATGCGATCCTCCCCGCCGAACCGGTCGGCGTCAGCGAGCAGGCCTTTCACGCGCGCCTGACCGACACCGGCAAGCGGCATCCCGTGACGCGCGGGCTCGAAGGCGCGAACAGCGAGCCGCCGCACTGGAGCCGGTTCTTCCGTCTGATCGATACGCGCAATCCGTCCAATCCGCCGATCATGGAAGGCCCCGACGGCAAGCCGCTGCTGCTGCTGTCGCGGCAGGGCGAAGGCCGTGTGGCGCTGCTGCTGTCCGACCAGATCTGGCTGTGGGCGCGCGGCTATGAAGGCGGCGGCCCACATTTGGATTTGTTGCGGCGGATGTCGCACTGGTTGATGAAACAGCCGGATCTGGATGAGGAAGCGTTACGGCTCAAGGTCGAAGGCCGCGATCTCGTCGTGACGCGACAAACCATGGCCGACACCGTGCAGCCTGTCACTGTCACATCGCCCTCGGGCGCGACACGTCAGGTCACACTGAGCGCCGGCGATCCCGGCGAATGGCGCGTCTCGATCGCTGCCGATGAACTCGGTCTCTGGCAAGCAACCGATGGCTCTCTCAAGGCGCTGATCAATGTCGGCCCGGTGAATCCGAAAGAGTTCGCCGAGGTGACCTCAACGACGGAAGCGCTGCGGCCGCTGCTGCAAGCAACCGGCGGCGACACCCGCCGCGTCGCGGACAGCGGCAGTATCGATCTGCCGCGCGTGCTGCCGGTGCGCGCCTCAACGGTGTTTCGCGGCGAAGGCTGGCTCGGGGTCAAGATGCGGGATGCCAGCGTGGTGCGCGGCATCGGCGTGCTGCCGATCTTTACAGGGCTGATCGGGCTGCTGCTGTTGCTCGGCGCATTCGCCAGCACCTGGCTGCGCGAAGGCCGCTAGCCTTTCATTGCTCTCGGCCTCTGGCCGAGTGGGCCGATGGCCGATGGGAGCGCATCCCGGGGTGACGGCAAAGTCACAACGGGAGGCCAATTCCTCAACCAGCGGCCATGCCGTGTTGACACCCCCGCCCCAACCAGCGATGTTATATTATAACATCTGGAACCTGCGGCCAGCGCCGCACCGGGTGGGACGGGGCTTAATCTGCCATGAAGTGGCTGAGATCGAAGGCAAAAAGGCTGTCGCTGCTGGCGCTGTTCGCGCTGGCGCTACAGCTTGGCCTGTCGTTCGGCCATCATCATGACGTTGCTGTCGCCGGCATATCGGCATCGGTAGCCCAGTCAGCCGCGACGCCTGACACCGATCACGATCAGGACGTTCATCGCGATCTGTGCGCCATCTGCGCCACCATGGCGATGACGAACACGCTGGTCGCGGCGGTGCCTCCGTCGCTTCCTCTTCCGCTGGCGGTTACCCCGCTCCAGACGGCCTTTCACGCCGAATCTATCGCGGCCGACTCCCGCCGCGGCGCGTTTCGCTCCCGCGCACCACCGCAATCCTGACTCGAATTGTCGTCCGATCCCGCAACTTCGCCATGCAACGGCGAGAGCGGGACATTCGAGGTTAGCCGCCAGATTCCGGAAGACGGGAGCGGCGGCATCAGGATTAGAGCATCATGTCGTACAAGTTTCTTCGCGCTTCATTGGCCGGCGGCTCCGCCGTCGCGATGGCGCTTCTCATCAGCGGGGCCGCGCGGTCGCAACAAGCCGACCACACCGCAGCCTCCGACGGAACGGCCTTGCCGGAAATTGTCGTGCGGGCACCAAGTCCGATCCAGCGGCCGCACCGACACGCCGCCGAGTCCGGCCGCACCGCGGCCGCAGCGCCCGCAACGCCTGCGCCCAATCCGGAGACCTATGCCGGCACGTTGCCTATCGTCACCGATCAGTTCGCCACCGTCACCGTGGTGCCCAACGAGGAAATCCGCCGCAGCGCGGTCTCCACGCTCGGCGATCTTCTGAATAACAAGCCCGGCATCACCGGCTCGTCCTTCGCACCCGGCGCATCGAGCCGGCCGATCATTCGCGGGCTTGACGCCAATCGCGTCGGCATCGTCGAGAACGGCATCGGCAGCAACGGCGCATCCGACCTCGGCGAAGATCACTTCGTGCCAATCGATCCGCTGTCCACCAATCAGGTCGAAGTTATTCGCGGACCGGCAACGCTGCGTTACGGCTCTCAGTCGATCGGCGGCGTGGTCAGCGCCAGCAACAACCGGATTCCCGAAACGCTCCCGTGCAGCGCGATGCCGTCGATCCAGACCTATGGATACAACGTCAAGACGCCGCAGCTTTCGGCTTCGAATCCGTGCGCCAGTTTCGAGACACGCTCGTCACTCTCAAGTGTCGATCTCGGGCGTGAAGGCGCGGTGTTGCTGGATGCGGCTGGAAACAATGTCGCGATCCATGCCGATGCCTTCGCGCGCAAGACCGAAGACTACAGCATTCCGAATTCGCCCTATCGTTTCGACCCGACCAGGCCGTTTACCGGCAAGCAAGCAAACTCTTCGACACAGTCCGACGGCGCATCGATCGGCGGATCCTACTTCTTCGCGGGCGGCTTCATCGGCGCAGCCATTCAGCAGAACAACAGCCTGTATCATATTCCCGGCATCGACGGTGAAGAGCACCGCACGCGCATCAGCGGCCGGCAGACCAAGCTGACGGTCAAGGGCGATTACCATCCCGATAGCAAAGCCATCGATGTGATACGTTTCTGGGCCGGCGCCACCGATTACAAGCATAATGAGATCGGCCTCGCCGATCCGGCAGATTTTTCCAGCGACGGCGTTCGCCAGACCTTCACCAACAAGGAACAGGAAGGCCGCGTTGAAGTGCAGTTCATGCCGCTGAACTTGCGTTTCGCGGCATTGACCACCGCAGTCGGCGTGCAGGCCTCGCATCAGGAATTGACGGCTCCGAGTCCTGACGATCCGGGCAGCCCGCTCAACGGCCTGTGGGATCCGAACAAGAATACCAAAGTCGCCGGCTACATCTTCAACGAGTTCAAGTTCAGCGAAGCGACCAAGGCGCAGGCCGCCGCGCGCATCGAACGCGTCAATCTCAGCGGCACCACGCCATCTTTCATCCCGGAACTGTTCGATCTCAACGTCGATCCCGCCGGAATCGGTCCTGCCACCGCACGCAACCTGAACTTCACGCCGAAAAGCGGCAGCGTCGGCCTGATCCAGAATCTTCCGTGGAATCTGGCCGCCAGCATCACCGGCCAATACACCGAACGCGCGCCGAAACCTGCCGAGTTGTTCTCGCGCGGCGGGCACGATGCGACTGTCACCTTCGACATCGGCAATCCGAATCTCGGCATCGAGACCGCGAAATCGATCGAGGTTGGATTGCGAAAGGCAACGGGGCCGTTCCGTTTTGAACTGACCGGCTATGCCACGCGGTTCGACGGCTTCATCTACCGGCGGCTGACCGGCAACACCTGTGAAGATGTAACGTGTCAGGCTGGTCCAGGTCTCGAACTCAACCAGGCGATCTACTCACAGAAGAACGCGACCTTCCGCGGCGGCGAATTCCAGTTCCAGTATGACGTGCTACCGCTTTGGGCCGGACAGTTTGGCGTAGAGGGACAATATGACATCGTCCGCGCCACCTTCACCGACGGCACCAACGTGCCGCGGATTCCACCGCAGCGTCTCGGCGGCGGCATCTACTATCGCGACGCCAACTGGCTCGCGAAAGTCAATCTGCTGCACGCCTTCGCACAGAACGACATCGGCGGCATCGAGACATCGACGCCGGGTTACAACCGTCTGCGCGCGGAACTGAGCTACACCACCAAACTTGCCAAGAGAGATTGGTGGGGCGCGAAAGAGTTCACCTTCGGCGTCGTCGGCGACAACCTGCTCAACGAGGACATCCGCAACTCCGTCTCCTACAGCAAAGACGAAGTCCTGCTGCCGGGCCTCGGTGTGCGCATGTTCGCGAATGTGAAGTATTGAGTCGTGCTAACTACCAACAGGTCGTCCCCGCGAAAGCGGAGACGACCCAAGGTTTGTAGCTACTAGAGCGCCCGCGCGAAGGCCCAGTCCGGACGGATCGCGCCGCTGACACCCTCGAATGCGCCATCGGCCAGTTCGCGCACCAGAAGCCGCGCGTGATCGACCGGCCCCGGCATCGTCGCCTGCCCCTTCGGAATCCGCTTGAAGCCGACGCGGCTGTAATAGGCCTCGTCGCCGACCAGAAGCACGAGGCGATGACCTTTGTCTTTCGCGTCCTTCAAGGCGCGATCGAGCAGTGCGCGCCCGACCCCGCGATCGCGGAACGGCGGCTCAACGGTGAGCGGCCCGAGCAGCAGCGCCGGCGTATTGCCGATACAGATGGGCAATTGCCGCACCGAGCCGACCATCAATGTGCCGATCCGCGCGGTGAATGACAGGTCGAGCCGGTGATCGACATGCTCCCGCAGGCGATAGGCGCTGAGAGCGTAACGGCCCGGACCGAACGTACGCTCGTGCAGGCGCTCGATGGCCTGCTCGTCGCCGGGGGTCTCAGCCAGTATGGTCAGGGAAAGATCGGACATGTCAGACGCGCAGATAGCATCTGGCGGGGGTATGGTCCATTGCCGGGACCGGCATATTTAGATCCAGTCTTCGGTCAAAGGTTGGCCACCCAGCACCTCGGCAATCCGCGCTCGCGTGCCGCGGGTGGTTTCCGGCGGCAATGCAGCCACTTCAAAGAAGCCGCAAGCCACGATCTCATGGTTAGGCTCCGGCATCCGGTCCTGGCGAAAGGCGCGCACAACATAGACCGCGACATGGTCGCGCGGCGACACCCGGCGGTTAAAGAACAGGCCATGAAGCAACGGCTCTTCGGTCATCTCGATCCGCCCCTCCTCGATCAGCTCGCGCTTGAGCGACCCCAGAAACGTCTCGCCGGTCTCCACGCCCCCTCCGGGCAGGTGCCAGCCGGAGACATAACTGTGCTTGACCAGAAATACGCGGTTCTCACCGTCGAGAACGAGCGCGCGCACGCCAAGAGTCATGCCTCGGGCAAAGCGCGAGTAAAAATGAAAGACGCGACGGAGCAAAGGTTCGAACCGCAGCCGGAAATCCTGAATGGTCATCGTGCGAGATTCCGTCCGGCGATCGTGTTATGTCAGACCGTCCCCGAACGAATGGCATGAGGACGCGAGAGTGTTGAGGAACTGGAACGTGATAGCATTTCGGCCTCCGACGGTCACGTTTCAATGACGCCGTTCGTGCTCGCGCATCTGTCCGATCCGCATCTCGGCCCGATGCCGCGGCCGCGCCTGCGCGAACTCGCGGGCAAACGCGCAATCGGCTATCTCAACTGGCAGCGCAAGCGGCACATGGTTCACCGCCGCGACGTGCTCGGCGAACTCGTCGCGGACATGCAGGCACAGCGCCCCGATCACATCGCCATCACCGGCGACCTCGTCAACATCGCGCTGCCGCTGGAATTCACCGAAGCCCGCAGATGGCTGGAGAGCGTCGGCACGCCCGATCATGTGTCGCTGGTTCCGGGCAACCACGACGCCTATGTGCGCGGCATCCGCGAACATTTTCCGCACCTGTGGGCAGACTATTTTCGCGGCGATGATGTTGCGGCCGACAACGATGCAATGTTTCCTTATTTGCGGCGGCGCGGGCCGCTGGCGTTGATCGGCGTATCCACTGCCGTTCCCACTGCCCCCTTCATGGCGACCGGGCGGCTCGGACATCAGCAACGCAGTGAGCTTGAAAAACTGTTGCAACAACTGTCATCAGATAATCTGTTTCGCGTACTGATGATCCATCATCCGCCGGTGACGTCGCGCGGGCGATGGGCCGCACGGTTGCGCGATTCAGATGAATTGCTGGATCTAATCGCGCGTTACGGCGTCGATCTCATTTTGCACGGCCACGATCATCGCCACGCGACCGTTTGGCTCGACGGACCGCGCGGGCGTATTCCCGCAATCGGCGTGCCGTCGGCATCCGCGATGGCGCTCGGGCACAATCACCCTGCGGCGTACAACCTGTTTTCGGTGGAGCGCGCAGGCGATGCATGGCGGTGCGATCACCGCGTGCGCGGGTTTGCAGATGGCACGCTCGGCGACATCAAGGATGAAAGATTGATCTAGATCTGGCGCAGCGCCATGACCAGCGCGAAACCGAACAAGGCCGCAAGCCCTGCTGCAAATCCGAATGCGAAAGTCCAGATAGCGCTGCGGCGCTTCGTCGATCCGGTCGTCGCGACAGCCGCAGCAGCAGTCTTTCCGGTCACCTGCGCTGGCGCAGACGCCGGAGTCACCACCATCGCGTGTTCGCGTTCGATCAGGCGACGCGCGATGTAATCGGTCACCGCATCGACCATCACCGGAATGTCGTGCGATTCGGCAATCACGATCCGCCCGAAACGGGTGTCCTGCGTGAAGCGATAGATACGCTTGTCGCGGCCCATGGCGATATGCGCAACCGAATCGATCCATAGCCGCGGCGTGTCGCCCTGGCTGATGCTGCGATCGAACAGATCGACGCCTGCCGGAATTTCGGAAAACAGCGAATCGAGTGCTTCGTGCAGAATCTCGAGCCGGGCGACTTCCGCGTCGCGCAGATCGACCACAACGCCGGTCCGATCCGCGGCTTCGATACGGGCCTTCCGCAGGGCGTCGCGCAACCGAACCGGACTCGGTTTGCCGGCCAAATCGTTCGGGGCGCTCTGTTCCGCCATGGCCTGATGATCCTCGGGTTCGATACCTTTATTGAGACCCGCTTAATCTATCAGTAACCCTGTTCCTCCGCCAAGGCCCCAAGCCCTTTCGTCGCCCAGTTCGCAGCGTTGTTCATGTCCCAAAATGAAAACGGCCCCGTCCCTAACCGGAACAAGGCCGTCAAATAAGGCGGACAGCGAACGCCGCCCGCGAACCATCAGGAAATGGTGTCAGGAGCTGGTGCGCTGCGGTTCTTCCACGATGGAGAAGCGCACTCCGGCGCGATGACGATTTTCTTCCGAAACCGTCTTCCACGCATCTTCAGCTTCCTTGCGGGTCTTGAACGGACCCTGGACCTGGGCTGACCCTTCGACGAGTTTGTGGAAGTTCATCGAACCGAACTCGCCGCCGATCACCCAGAAATTGCTGCCGCTCATGTGAGTCTCCGTTAGTTAGCCTGAAGCGCGACGGACTGTTTGCGGGCATTGTCTTTCTCTGGAAAACCGATCCGCTTTCCGTTCATGCCCGGCATTTCAGCCGCTCGCGCCGTCGCCTCGTCTATTGATCCTGGACCATATCTAGTCACGTTGCCGCCGTTTGTAATGCAAATTCTGCAAGAATCCAGTGCGGCAGTTCACAAACCATCAGTCGGACGAGAATCCGAACGGAACGCTGAGCCGCCGGTAATCGTCGGGAAGCAGTTCACGGCCGATCGGAAGTTCAGATCGCGCGGCGCATGTCGGACGATGACAGACGCGGCACGCAACGCCGATCGGCGTCGGCGCATCGGCGCGTGGCCCGGATTCGTCGCCGGTATAAATCAGCTTTCCGGCATGTTCAGCGGCGCACCCGATCGCAATGGCACGCTCCACGCGCACGGCGCCGAACGAGCCTCCGCCAGCGGTGACGGTGCGGGCAATAGAGAAAAATCGCTGACCGTCGGGCAGCTCCAGCCACTGCGTCACGATCTGGCGCGGCGTTTTGAACACTCCGTGAACCGACCACAGCGGACAGGCGCCGCCATGCTTTGCAAAGGGAAAACCCGCGCCATCGAGCAGTTTGGAGAT
>CALRLJ020000023.1:0-18100 GCA_943368635.1 Sediminibacterium ginsengisoli
CGGCAATGCCGCCTCTTATGCCGAGATCAACGGCCTGTTCGGCGGCGAGTCGTTTTAGCGCGCAAGGAAAAGCGGCGGGCACCTGAGATGCCCGCCGCTAATACTCGCTTCGTGACGTTAGTTATTTGACGGCGCTCCCGCCGGAGCGGCGTTGTTCTGCGGAGCTGACGGGGCAGGGTTGTTAGCCGCAGGCGGCGGCGCGGGCTGCGCAGGGCGCATTGCCGAACCGGTGGTCTGGCCCGCCGGCGCACGCGGCACCTGTGCGGTGCTGCCTGCCGATGGCGAAGCTGGCGTCGTTTGTGCCGTTGGGGTCGCCTCGGGCGAGGTGCTGGATGTATTCAGCCCGTAGAACACCACGCCGAGAACGGCCACCAGCGCGATCGCGAACAGCGCAATACGTCCGCCGCTTGCCGGACCTTCGGCCAGTTCTGGATCGGCCTGAAGTTCGTTGTCGAACTGTTCCGCGCGGCGGCGGAGCAATTCATCGTTGGTCGGAGCTGCGCTGTATGGGTCGCTTGGATTGCGCTCGATTGCCATGAGTTCCTCCAGTCGTTGGATGTTCGAAGATAATCGCCGGATGCCGGAGACGTTCCCGCACCCGGAAAGCTAGGTTTAGGAACTTTGCAGGCCGGTTAAGTTCATCGGGTGCTCGAACCCGTTGTCTGGCCTGTCGTCACCGCAGGGGTGTTGGAGACTTCGTGCGGAGTAGGGCCCATGCGCGCAAGCACAACGGCGAGCACGACGAGCAGCGCGACACCGATAAGGGCTTTGACCGGCTTGCCTTGCTGGTACTCGAATTCTTCGCCTGTCTGTATTGGCTCGTCGTAGCCGCCCTTTTTGCCTTCCGACGACCAATCGTTTCCTGTCGTGAATGCCATAGTTCATATCCTCCACTTTCCCGCGCATCACGTTGAGACCGGGTTTGCCGTGGCGGAGGTCAACGGATTACGAAGCGGACATGTTCCGGTCGAGCATTGCGCCGGAGGCGGAGCAGCATTGCGGCTCAGTGCCGCACCGCAGCGGAAATGGCAGTTTTTTCGACAGCGATGACATCGCCGCAACGTCCTTTCGGGCGCGGGCGGATGTACGACACAACAGGTCTGGCAGGAGGGAAAAAGCATCCTAAAATTGCGTTTGAAAACAAAGGTCTGATGATTGCGATTTATGATGTGCTGGAAACGAAAAGCGACATAGAGTGGTTCTAAGTAGACTCGTGATGTTGCAACAAGAGCCCGGCAAAGAGGCAGTTGAATTATGGGAATCAATCAAGGGCCGATCAGTCTCGATCAGAAATACACGCAGGCGTCGGGGCACGTTTTTCTGACCGGCATTCAGGCTTTGGTCAGGCTGCCGATGGCGCAGGTCCGACGGGATCGCGCTGCGGGTTTGAATACGGCGGGTTTTGTGACCGGCTATCGCGGATCGCCGCTCGGCGGCTACGATCAGCAGCTCCATGCCGCACGTAAGCATCTCGCCGAGTACAATGTGAAATTCCAGCCGGGCGTGAACGAGGATCTCGCGGCCACCGCGATCTGGGGATCGCAGCAGCTCAATCTTTCGCCGGGCGCGAATTACGACGGCATTACCGGCATCTGGTATGGCAAGGGCCCCGGTGTGGATCGTTGCGGCGACGTATTCCGCCACGGCAACGCGGCGGGTTCTGCCAAGAATGGCGGCGTCCTGTGTCTCGCGGGCGACGATCACGGCGCGAAATCATCCACCGTGCCGCATCAGTCGGACCACGCCTTTATCTCCGCGCTAATGCCGTATCTCTATCCGTCCAGCATCCACGAGATGATCGAAATGGGTCTGCTCGGCATCGCGATGTCGCGCTATTCCGGTTGCTGGGTGGGGATGAAGGTCATCACCGAGACGGTGGAGACCACAGCGGAAATTGATCTCACCAATGAGCTGACGCCGTTTATCATTCCGACCGATTTCGAGATGCCGCCGGGCGGCCTCAATCTGCGCTGGCCGGACGACCGCTATGCGCAGGACAAGCGCCTGCAGGATTATAAAGGCTTCGCCGCGGTCGCATTCGCGCGCGCCAACAATATCAACCGCATCACGATGGATTCGCCGAACGCACGGTTCGGCATCATGGCATCCGGCAAAAGCTATGAAGACATTCGGCAGGCGCTGCGCGAACTCGGCATCACGCCGGAGGTTGCCGCGAAAATCGGCCTGCGGCTTTATAAGATCGGGATGCCCTGGCCGCTGGAGCCGGAAGGGGTCCGTAAGTTTGCCGTCGGTCTCGAAGAAATCCTGATTGTCGAAGAGCGTCGCGAGATTGTCGAGAACCAGGTCAAGCAGGAGCTCTTTAACTGGCGCGACGATGTGCGTCCGCGCATCATCGGCAAGATGGACAATCACGACAAGCGCTTCCTGCCGTTCGCGGAAGAGCTGAGTGTTGCGTCGCTGGCAAGTTCGCTGACCGAGCGGTTGCTACAACTCGATCTCAATCCTGAAATCGTGGCGATGCTGCGCGCCAAGGCCGACTGGTTCAACGGCAGGCAGGCGACGCAAGTGCAGGCGATTGCGCCGGTGACGCGCACGCCGTATTTCTGCTCGGGCTGTCCGCACAATTCATCGACCAAGGTGCCGGAAGGCAGCCGCGCGATGGCCGGTATCGGCTGTCACTTCATGGCGCTGTGGATGGACCGCAACACCGAGACCTTCACGCATATGGGCGGTGAGGGCGTTCCGTGGGTCGGCATCGCGCCGTTCACCAAGGAAAAGCACGTTTTCGTCAATCTCGGCGACGGTACGTATTTTCATTCGGGCAGCCTTGCGATCCGGCAGGCGGTCGCATCGAAGGCGAACATCACCTACAAAATTCTCTATAATGATGCGACGGCAATGACCGGCGGCCAGCACGTCGATGGCGAACTCTCGCCGCAGCAGGTGACGTTCCAGCTTCACAGCGAGGGCATCCGCGACATCTATCTGGTGTCCGAAACCCCGGAGGCCTATCCGGCGTCCGACATCGCGCCGGGCACCAAGGTGGCGCACCGCGATCAGCTTGATGAAGTTCAGCGCACGTTGCGTGAGGTGGAGGGCTGCTCGGCGATTGTGTTCGTGCAGACCTGCGCCGCTGAAAAACGCCGCCGCCGCAAGCGCGGCCTGATGGAAGATCCGAACAAGCGTATCTTTATCAACTCCGCCGTATGCGAAGGCTGCGGCGATTGCTCGGTGCAATCGAACTGTATTTCGGTGGAGCCGCTGGAAACCGAGATGGGCCGCAAGCGGGCCATCAACCAGTCGAGCTGCAACAAGGATTATTCCTGTGTGAAGGGCTTCTGTCCGTCCTTCGTCACTGTTGAAGGCGGCACGCTGCGCAAGCGCGCGCCGGTCGATCTGGGTGATTTCGGCGAACTGCCTGCGCCGGCCTCGGTGCCGTCGCTCGACAAGCCGTACAATATCGCGGTCGGCGGCGTTGGCGGCACCGGCGTGCTGACCATCGGCGCGCTGCTTGGCATGGCCGCTCATATCGAAGGCAAGGCCAGCATGATCCTCGATATGTCGGGGCTTGCGCAAAAGGGCGGCGCCGTACTGAGCCACGTGCGGCTGTCGAAGAACACGGCGGATGTGACCTGTTCACGCATCGTGACTGGCACTGCCGACCTGCTGATCGCCGCCGATGAAGTGGTCGCGGTCGCCAAGGAGACGATCACGCTGGCCGAGTCGTCGCGCACCTACGGCATTATCAACACGCATCTCATTCCGATCGCGGACTTCATCCAGAACCGCGACTTCGATTTCCAGCGTGGCAAGGTCAATCGCGTGCTGGAAAATGCGCTGCGCAAGGAATCCGCATTCCTTGATTTCACCAAGCCTGCCGAAGCGTTGTTGGGTGACTCGATTGCAACCAACATGATGATGATGGGCTACGCCTATCAGAAGGGGTTGCTCCCGGTGGGAGCGGAAGCCATTGAACAGGCCATCGAACTCAACGCGGTTTCGATCAAGATGAACACGCAGGCGTTCCGGCTAGGCCGCCTTGCGGCGCATGATCCTGCGCGGCTTGCGGCGATGATGAAGGGCGACGAGCCCGAAGCGCCGAAGACGCTCGACCAGATGTCGCTGGATGAAGTTATCGCGCATCGTACGCAACTGCTGACCGATTATCAGAATGCTGCGTATGCGGCGCGCTATCGCGATCTTGTCGATCAGGTGCGCAAGGCTGCATTCGATGGCGGCTATGGCGAAGCATTGCCGCGCGCCGTTGCGATCAATTATGCAAAATTGCTGGCCTATAAGGATGAGTATGAAGTTGCCCGGCTGTATACCGACGGCAAGTTTGCGGAAAAGCTCGGCAAGCAGTTTGAGGGCGACTTCAAGATCAGCTTTAATCTTGCACCGCCGATCCTGCACCGCGGCACCGATGCATTAGGCCGTCCGCTCAAGCGCGTGTTCGGTGCATGGATGCTGCCGGTATTCCGCAACATGGCGAAATTCCGCTTCCTGCGCGGTACGGTGTTCGATCCATTCGGCCACAGCGAGGATCGCAAGCTCGAACGCAACCTGATCAAGGAATACGAGCAGGACGTGGTGACGGCGGTGAAGCTGCTTTCGCCGAAGACCGCCGACATCGCGGTCGAGTTTCTATCGCTGCCCGATCAGATCCGTGGTTACGGTCCGGTGAAGGAAGCATCGGTCGCAAAAGCGAAGGCGCGATACGAACAGCTTGCCAAGGATCTTGTCAATCCGCCGCCGATGATCGCGCCGCAGATCGCTGCCGAATAGAGCGCTTGTTCGCACGGCGAAACTCAAGATGCTTGCCAAGCGCCGCTTGGCGGGTCAGAAAATCCGCTGAGATAAAGCAGCGGAGACGATTTTGAGCATCAAGGGAAAAGCCTATATCGCCGGGATTTACGAACATCCCACCCGGCACGCGCCGGACAAATCGACGGCACAACTTCACGCCGAGTGTGCCAAGGGCGCGCTGGAAGATGCCGGGCTGACAAAGGCTGACGTGGACGGCTATTTCTGCGCTGGCGACGCGCCGGGTGGCGTCATGCAGATGGCCGATTATCTCGGCCTGAAGTTGCGTCATCTGGATTCGACGGATACCGGCGGATGCTCCTACATCATCGCGCTTGGTCATGCTGCGGAGGCGATTGCCGCAGGCAAGTGCTCGGTGGCCTTGATTACGCTGGCGGGAAAGCCGCGCACCGGACCGATGCCGCCGCGCGCTTTCGGCCCGGAGGTCGATTTCGAATCGGCTTACGGTGCAACAACCCACAACGCATACGGCATGTGCGCCATGCGCCACATGCATGAGTTCGGCACCACCAGCGAGCAACTCGCCTGGGTCAAGGTCGCAGCTTCGCATCACGCGCAATACAATCCGCACGCGATGCTGCGCGATGTCGTCACCGTCGAGGATGTCATCAACTCGCCGATGATCTCCGATCCGCTGCACCGTCTCGATTGCTGCGTGGTGTCCGATGGCGGCGGCGCGCTTGTGGTGACCACACCCGAAATCGCGAAGTCACTGAAGCGGCCGCTGGTGCGGATGACCGGCCACGGTGAATCCCTGAAGGGTCCGAACGGCGGCCGCAAGCTCGACCTGACCTATTCGGCGGGCGTGTGGAGCGGTCCTCCGGCATTCGCGGAAGCGGGTGTGACGCCGAAGGACATCAAGTACGCATCGATCTACGACAGTTTCACCATCACCGTGGTGATCCAGCTGGAAGACCTTGGCTTCTGCGCCAAAGGCCAAGGCGGCAAGTTCGTTGCCGACGGCAATCTGATTTCTGGCGTGGGCAAATTGCCGTGGAACACCGACGGCGGCGGGCTATGTAACAATCACCCGATCAACCGCGGCGGCATCACCAAGATCATCGAGGCGGTGCGGCAGTTGCGCGGCGAGGCGCATCCAAAGGTTCAGGTGCCGAATTGCGATCTTGCGGTGGTGCATGGCACCGGCGGATTGCTCGGTGTACGGCATGCGGCATCGACCGCTATTCTGGAGCGCGTGTGATGACCGATAAACCGAAGTATCCAGCGCCGGTCGGCAATCCCGAAACCGCGCAGTTCTGGGACGCTGCCAAGCAGGGTAAGTTTCTCATCAAGCGCTGCACCGCCTGCGGTGAGCCGCATTATTTCCCGCGTTCGATCTGCCCGGTGTGTTTCTCGGACCAGACGGTGTGGGAGGAAAGCAAGGGCGAGGGCGTGATCTACAGCTATAGCCTGATGCGGAAGTCCCCGACCGGGCCTTACGCCATCGGCTATGTCACGCTCGATGAAGGTCCGTCGCTGCTGACGAATTTCGTGGACTGCGATCTGTCCGCGCTGAAAATCGGTCAGCGCGTGAAAGTCGTGTTCAAGCCGACGGACGGCGCGCCGCTGCCGTTCTTCACGCCGGTGGCATAGATGCAGAGCCCCTCATGGTGCGGAGACGCTCTTGCGTCGTCTCGAACCATGAGGGGATAAATATCCGTCCTCATCCTTCGAGACGCGCACAAGAGTGCGCTCCTCAGGATGAGAACTATCTAGGTGAGGAAACAAAAAATGCCGATAAAGTACGATGAGGTGATGGCGCTCAAGAACGTCGGTCAGAAGTACGCGTGGACCGACCGCGAAGTGATGCTTTACGCCTACGGCATCGGCATGGGCGCCGACCCGATGGACCAGAAGGAACTGTCCTTCGTCAACGAGGGGTACTTCACGCCGCGTGACCTCAAGGTGGTGCCCACCTACGCGTCGGTGGCGGCCTGGGGTGCGAGCGCCGGCCCCATCGACGTCAACCGCGTCATGGTGGTGGACGGCGAGCGCGACATCACCTTTCACAAGCCTTTGCCGGTGACGGCGAACATCACAGCGGATTCCAGCATCCTCGGCGTGTTCGACAAGGGCAAGGAGAAGGGTGCGGTCATTCTGCGCAAGACCGTGCTCAAGAACGAGAAGGGTGAGGATCTGGCGACGCTGATCGCATCCCAGTTCGCGCGTGGCGATGGCGGCTTCGGCGGCCCATCCGACGGTCAGCCCGAGCCTCACGCGATTCCAAAGCGTGCGCCGGACATGACGGTCGATATTTCGACGCGGCCGGATCAGGCGCTGATCTACAGGCTCTGCGGCGACCGCAATCCGCTGCATAGCGATCCGGAGTTCGCAAAGCGTGCGGGCTTCGATCGTCCGATCCTGCATGGCATGTGTACTTACGGCTTGAGCTGCCGTGCGGTGCTGCAGACGTATGCGGACTACGATCCCGCAGCTTTCAGGCAACATGTGACGCGGTTCTCTTCGCCGGTGTTTCCGGGAGAGACGGTGTCGTTCGATCTGTGGAAGGACGGCAACGTGATTTCGATGGAAGGCCGCGTCAAGAGCCGCAATGTCACCGTCATCAAGAACGGCAAGACCGTTCTCGGTTAAAACAAGAAGAAGCGGGAGGACACGATGGGTTTGCTCGACGGCAAGGTTGCGATCATCACCGGGGCAGGCGGCGGCCTCGGTGAAGCTTACGCGAAACTGTTCGCGCGTGAAGGCGCTGCGGTTATCGTCAACGATCTCGGGGGGCCGCGTGACGGCACTGGTGCTGACAAATCGATGGCTCAGAAAGTCGTCGATGCCATCAACGCGGACGGCGGAAAGGCCGTCGCCAACGGCTCCGATATCTCGACCATGGCGGGCGGCCAGTCGGTGTTCGACGATGCGATCAGGAATTTCGGACGTGCCGACATTCTGGTCAACAACGCCGGCATCCTGCTGGATGGCACCTTCGCGAAAATGAGCGAAGAGGGCTGGGACAAGGTGATGAAGGTGCATTTGAAGGGCACCTTCTGCGTCACCTTGCCGGTGTTCAAGTGGATGAAGGACAACGGCGGCGGCGTGATCGTCAACACCTCGTCGACCTCGGGCCTGATCGGCAACTTCGGCCAGAGCAACTACGGCGCGGCCAAGGGCGGCATCTGGGGTCTGAGCAACGTGCTCGCTATCGAAGGCCGCAAGTATAACATCCGGCTCTGGACGCTGGCGCCGGGCGCGCTGACCCGCATGACGGCGGACTTGCCACGCTATATCGAAAACCCAAAGGCGGCGATGGGGCCGGACGAGATCGCGCCTGCGGTTCTCTACATGGTGAGTTCGCTGTCCGGCGAGCAAACCGGCAAGGTACTCGGCGTCTCCGGGCCGCGCGGCGTGCGGGAGATGAAAATGCTTGAAATGGAGGGCTGGAAGCCCGGCGGCCCCTGGAAGGCCCAAGACATTGTGAGCCATGCGAAGGAGATTTTCTTCGACGAGCAGGATAAGCTGGCGGCTCGCAGATTCTAATCCCAGAAAGCAACTTGATATGAAGCTGACCCATGAGGCGAGCGGCACCTTCGCCATCGCGCCGACCCCGTTTTTCGACGATGGCCGCATCGATTTTGACTCGATCGACCGGCTCACCGACTTTTATGCGGAGGTCGGCTGCAACGGTGTGACGGTGCTGGGCATCCTCGGCGAAGCGCCGAAGATGGAAGCCGATGAATCGCTCCAGGTCGCGACCCGTTTCATCAAGCGCGCAAAGGACAAGCAGATCATTGTCGGCGTGTCCGCGCCGGGCTTTGCTCAGATGCGCACGCTGGCGCGCGCATCGATGGATGCGGGTGCTGCCGCGGTGATGATCGCTCCGCCGCCATATCTTCGGACCGACGAACAAATTCTTGGATATTTCCGGCAAGCCTCGGAGGGCATCGGCAGCGATGTGCCGTGGGTGTTGCAGGATTATCCGTTGACGCTGACTGTCGTTATGACGCCGTCGGTGATCCGCAAGATCGTGATGGATAGCCCGTCCTGCGTCATGCTCAAGCATGAAGACTGGCCGGGGCTGGAGAAAATCTCGACGCTACGCGGGTTCCAAAAGGATGGCTCGTTGCGCCCGTTGTCGATTCTGGTGGGCAACGGCGGACTGTTTCTCGATTTCGAAATGGAGCGGGGCGTCGATGGCGCCATGACCGGCTATGCGTTCCCGGACTTGCTGGTCGATGTCGTCAATCTTTCGAAGGCAGGCAAGCGCGATGCCGCGCACGATCTGTTCGATGCGCATCTGCCGCTGATCCGTTACGAGCAACAGCCGGGCGTCGGTCTTGCGGTTCGCAAGTATGTCCTGAAGAAGCGCGGCAAGATCGCGTCGGATGCGCAGCGCAAGCCAGGCTCGGCCATGAGCGCGCTGGCACGCAGCGAAGTGGATTATCTTCTGTCGCGCGTCGGGCGCGTCGATAAACGGGCCAATATCTGATGAGCGGCACCATGAGCGTTCCTGATCCGTCGAAGGCGTTACGAACAGCCTCGACCGTGCTGTTGCTGCGTGAAGCGGCAGGCGGCATGGAAATCTTCATGGTGCAGCGTAATCGCCAGATCGAATTCAGCTCCGGCGCACTGGTGTTTCCAGGCGGCAGCATGGATCCCGGTGATCGTGAGATCGCAGCCGATCCGGCGCTCGTTGCGGATCGGGGCGGCCTCGATGTCGATACCGCAGCCATCCGGATTGGCGGCATTCGCGAGACATTCGAGGAAAGCGGAATTCTTCTGGCACGTCCGCGCGGATCGTCGTCGCTGGTGTCTGCGGAAAAAGCCACCGCACTTGGTTCGCAGCGTGAAGCGCTCGATGAAGGTAAAGTCAGTTTCGCGGACATCCTGCGCCAACACGAACTTACGCCGGCAATCGATCTGCTGGCGCTGTTCGCGCACTGGATCACGCCGGTGAATCTGCCGAAGCGTTTCGATACGCATTTCCTGCTGGCGTTGGCGCCGCCAGATCAGATCGGCAAGCATGACGGCAGGGAATCCGTCGATTCCATCTGGTTGTCGCCGAGGGCGGCGCTCGATGCGGCCGAGTCGGGTCGCTATAACCTGCCGTTCCCGACCATTCGCAACCTGATCAAACTCGACAAGCTCGGAACCGCAAAGGCCGCAATGGATTTCGCGCGCGCAACGGCTGTGGTCACCGTGGTGCCCGAGATGAGCAGGAACGAGAATGGAACCACGCGCCTGCGTATTCCCATCGAGGCGGGGTATGACGGCGACATCTTCGACGTTGCCCGAGCCTGACCGGTTAGGCCCTGACCATTGAATCCATCGGATTCCGTCACCATTCTCATGGAACGCGAAGTGCGTCCATGACGGTGTCCGATGAGATTGTGGAAGATGGTTCTGACGGCTTTTCTGGTTCTCCTGTTCGCGCCCATCGGCGTTTCTGCGGCATCCTATTTCCTGAGCGACCGTGCATCGGCGAACTGGTACGCCGCTGACCGCTCCAGCGCGGGCGTTCTGCCGCAAGCCCTGGAAAACCCCGACGCGCTTGTGCGTATTTATGCGGCGCGCACGGTGCGCTGGCGCGGCATCGTCGCTGTTCATTCGTGGATCGTGTTCAAGGATAAAGGCGCGTCGCGCTACAGCCGTTACGATTATACGGCCTGGGGCGAGCCTATTCGCGTTAACGGCTTCGTGGCCGATGGGCGCTGGTTCGGGCAGGCCCCGGACGAGGTGTTTCGCGCTGACGGCGAGCGCGCAGCGCATCTCATCCCGAAGATCCAGTCCGCTATCGATAGCTACAAGTATCGCAAGCTCGGCGACTACCGCGCCTGGCCGGGACCGAACTCAAACACGTTCGTTGCCGCCATCATCGACGCTGTGCCGGAGATGCAGGCGGTGCTGCCGCCGACTGCTATCGGCAAGGATTTTCCCTACGATGGCGAATGGTTCGGCCGGACGCCGTCGGGGACAGGTCTTCGCGCGACGTTGGGTGGCTATCTCGGCGTCACGGTCGGCTGGCTGGAAGGCGTCGAGCTGAATGTGCTGGGTGCTGTTCTCGGCTTCGACATTCGCCGCCCCGCGATCAAGATTCCGGGCATCGGACGCATTGGCATGAGTGCGCTGCCGGCGTAGTCAGGCATAGCCGTGCGCTGGCGGCTTTGAGATTCGCTGATGAGCTTTCCTCCACGACGGATCGTGTGCCTCACCGAAGAGACGGTCGAGACGCTGTATCTGCTTGGCGAGCAGGACCGCATCGTCGGCGTGTCGGGATATGCGGTGCGGCCGCCGCAGGTGCGCCGCGAGAAGCCGCGTGTCTCGGCGTTTATTTCGGCTGACGTTCCGAAAATTCTCGCCCTCGAGCCCGATCTGGTTCTGGCGTTCTCGGACTTGCAGGCCGGCATCGTGGCCGATCTGGTCCGGGCAGGGGTCGCGGTTCATGTCTTCAACCAGCGCGACATCGGCGGAATCCTTGCGATGATCCGAACGCTGGGCGGTTTGATCGATGAAGCAGCGAAGGCGGATGCGCTAGCTTCTCAGTACGAGCAACGGCTTGCGGACGTTACCGCGATCGGCCGCGCCAGACCGACGCGCCCCAAGGTCTATTTCGAGGAATGGGACGACCCGCTCATTAGCGGCATCGGCTGGGTCTCGGAGCTTGTTTCGATCGCGGGCGGTGAGGACGTGTTCCCATACCTCGCAAAGGAAAGGGCTGCGAAAGATCGCATCGTTCTGTCCGAAGCTGTGATCGCAGCTAATCCCGACGTCATCCTCGCATCGTGGTGCGGCAAGAAGGTCGTGCCCGGTAAAATCCGCCAGCGGCCGGGCTGGGACGCCATCACTGCCGTCCGCGACAATCGCATTGTCGAGATCAAGTCGCCGCTGATCCTTCAGCCGGGACCGGCGGCTCTGACCGACGGTCTCGATGCCATCGTGGCGGCGCTGAAATCAAACCCTTGAGATCGGCGGCTGAGGAGCTTTTCAATCAGGTCTGATCGTACTAATAACGAGTTCGGATAAGAAAACCTGATCGATATGGTATCCCTTAAACAGCTCAAATATTTCGATGCAGTCGCCCGAACAGGTCATTTCGGCAAGGCTGCGGAGCGTTGCTCGGTGACCCAGCCGGCACTCTCGATGCAGGTGCAGGAACTGGAGAAGTTTCTCGGAATCCAGCTTCTGGAGCGCGGCCGCAATGGTGTGATGCTGACCGAAGGCGGCAAGGAGATCGCGCAGCGTGCGGCGCGCGTTCTCGCCGACGTTCGGGATATTGTCGATCTGGCCCGGCGGCAGGGGGATGTCCTCTCCGGTCCGCTGCGCCTTGGCGTCATTCCCTCGGTAGCGCCATACGTCCTGCCGCAACTGTTGCCGACGATCCGCGACCAGTTTCCGGAACTCGACCTTCATATTCGCGAAAGCCAGACTCAAACTCTTGTCGGCGAGCTTGCGGACGGTCAGCTCGATCTGCTGCTGTTGGCGTTGCCGATCGAGCATCCAGACATCGAGACGATCCGGCTGTTCGATGATCGCTTTCTACTGGCGATGGCGACCTCGCATCGCCTGTCAAACCGGGTAAAGGCAACGCCTGATCTGCTGGAAAACGACCGTCTTCTTCTTCTGGAAGAAGGGCACTGCATGCGGGATCAGGCGCTGGCTTTTTGCAGCCTGCGGCGGATCGAGAACATCAATACGTTCGGCGCATCGAGCCTGTCGACGCTGGTGCAGATGGTGGCCAATGGCCTTGGAATGACGTTGCTGCCCGAACTTGCGGTATCGCTCGAAATCCGGCGAGGCGACATTCACCTGATGCGATTTGCCGATCCAGAACCACAACGTGTGATAGGTCTTGCCTGGCGCAAAAGCTCACCGCGTAAGCGCCATTTCGCGGAACTTGGGGAGATGATTTCCGCGGCGGTGCAGTTGCAGTGATATCAGCACTGTGCGTCCGCACGACGCAATTGGCGAACTTCATTGGAGAAATTCGCCGCGCTCCAGAAGGCGGTTATGAGAACGCCTTGTCGGCGGGGTGTTGCATCCAGTCGATCAGCGGAGCGCCAAAGGCTCGGCTCCACACAGTTAGAAAGCGGGGAAACCATGAGTGCGCGATCGCACCTCGGTACGCCCACGTGCGGTATTGAAGGCCGTTTTCGGACAATAGTTCTTGGTATCCGCCATGCGTTTCGGTGGCGTCATGGATATGACGCAGGATTTCGCGGGCGTATGGCCGGTATTTCTCAACTCCGGAGAGTTCATCGTATTCGAGCATGCGGTCGGCGAACTCGACATTGAATGTAGGCCATGCGGATCGGCCCTGATAAGACGGCGTGGCGATCCGGTGGATAAGTTTCTTGCGCGGATTATCCGCCGATACGAAAAAGTGGAACGTATTCGGAATCCGGAAGCGTGGCTCCGCGAGGATAAGGTCGGTGGTCGCGCTGAACAACGCGCGCTCGGCCTCGTTTCTGAAATCCCAGAAACCGTGTTGCACGTTGACGAAATCCAGGGCGATGGAAAAGGCTGGCGAGTCTGTCTTGCAGTCCAGACTGTGCCTGATGTAGCCGTCGCTGCCGAACAGGCGAAGCAGTTCCGTTTTATATTGCGGGAGACTACGTCCGAGAATCTTCTCAAGTTCGCTCTGGTCAACGATCCCGAGTCGGATGCTTTGCTGAAAAGTTGCGTAGACGCTGGCATTGGTAACGAATCGCAACCGTTCCGCGCGGGTATCCGTCGCCGCCGAACGGGCTCCACGGACATCGCAAAGCAGGGTCTGGATTTCTTGGTCGTCGTAGGACTCAAGACTTCTTGCGAGATCGAGTACGGATTTCCTTAAATCTGCGCGATATTCGGCCAGCAACGCGCGTCCGGTATGTGCGGCTGTTGCCATGTCCGCGTAGGGTGAGGCTCTTAAGTCGGCGCGGATGATCTGCTCCAGACCACCCTGGATGCCGAGAAGTGTATCTGACGGCGGCGCGAAGTAGTTGGCGCCGATATAGCGGTTGCGCTTCACAGGAATAAGCGTCGTCGTGATGATGCCGGAGCGCACCGCGCCTAGCATCAGGCGGACGCTTTTTTCGAGCAAATGAATCCGCCGCGTCGCGTCCTCGGAATCGATGATGGTTTGAGGATCGAGAACGTCGGGATAGAACCACGCGAAGTCTCGTGGATAATAAGCCGAAGCATGCGGCGCGCCGGTGACAAGAAACGCTTCCTGCGAGGAGAAGGCGCTGTTCATCGAGTTGCGGTAAAGCTCGTCGATCTTCGCCGATGCATAATAGGCGCGCCGCAGGAAACGGTCGGATAGGAAGTTGGTGGCCTGAAGACAATTGGCGACGCAGGTCGCGGCGAGGCCCTGATAAAACCTGTGCTCAGGGTTTGAAGGCAGAAGTCCTTCGATGCTCACCTTGTTCTCCTCGCAATTGGGAGTGTGTCTTGAATAGCCTGGCGCTGCGATTCGATTGAAGCCCATATGCGCGCAGGAGGCCCTACAAAGGGCAAGCCATGCCGAAAGATGTGCCTATTGGCAATTCAAAATGCCGACTTTTGACTGTCATAATCGGCATCTGGCTTGCGCTTGGGGCGATTTCCGCCTGGCTCCTAACCCTCAGCAAAAGATCGTAGTTTGGGTCTTTTCGGGGTGGATTTCACGTCATCCTTGGCTATGGTGCAGCCGTCAGCGCTCCTAGCTCAGCTGGATAGAGCATCGGATTTCGATTCCGAGGGTCGGGAGTTCGAATCTCTCGGAGCGCGCCATTCCTCACCACACCTTCGCAGCTGGCCATTGCAAGTCATGGTGGCTGGATGATTGTCGCTGTTGCTGCATCTCCGCACGCCAGTGCGTCCGGGAAATTAAAACAAAGTTTGCTTCTGTGCGCTGCGAGATGAACGTGGATCTTCGTTGCAATGCGCAACATGGTTTCGTTGACGCGCTTTAGATTGAGTCTAACATTCATCCAGGCCCGTGAGAGGCCGTTGGAGGAATGCATGACACGTCTTGCCAGCCCGTTTGCTCGCCGACAATTTTCGACAAATGCCGCAACCCAGCGCTCACCGCTGGGTTTTTTGTTGGTCGCGTCCACCATTGCAGCGCTTGCCAGCTTCTCTGCGGCCTCCGCACAATCGCCGGCAAAGGGGTCGCCTGAACATATCAAGGCTGTCACATCTGCAGTCGATCAGAACGCCATCAAGACCAATGCTGCGACATCGAACGATTGGCCGACGGTCGGCCTCGATTATGGTGAGACGCGATTCAGCAAGCTGAAAGAGATCAACACCGACAACGTCAAGAATCTTGGCTTGGTCTGGTCTTACAATCTTGAATCGTCACGCGGTGTCGAAGCCACGCCAATCGTCGTCGATGGCATCATGTATGTCTCTGCGTCGTGGAGCGTCGTGCATGCGATCGACGTGCGCACCGGCAAGAAGATCTGGACCTTCGATCCGGAGGTGCCGCGCACAATCGGTTACAAGGGATGCTGTGACGTCGTGAACCGCGGCGTCGCGCTTTACAAAGGCAAGATTTTCGTCGGCGCCTATGACGGCCGATTGATTGCCCTCGATGCGGTGACCGGCAAGAAAGTCTGGGAGAAAGACACGCTGCTCGACAAGGAGCACTCCTACACGATCACAGGCGCGCCGCGCGTCGTGAACGGGAAGGTTGTGATCGGTAACGGTGGTGCGGAATACGGAGCCCGCGGCTACGTCACCGCCTACGATGCCGAAACCGGAAATCAGGCCTGGCGATGGTTCATCGTTCCGGGCGACCCATCGAAGCCTTACGAAGACGAGTCGATGGAGAAGGCGGCAAAGACCTGGGATCCGGCAGGCAAGTATTGGGTCAACGGCGGCGGCGGAAACGCCTGGGATAGCATCACCTTCGATCCCGAATTGAATCTCGTCTATATCGGGACTGGCAATGGCTCACCCTGGAACCGGCATCTCCGCAGCCCTGCGGGCGGCGACAATCTGTATCTCGCGTCGATCGTTGCGTTGAACGCGGATACCGGAAAGTACGTCTGGCATTATCAGGAAACGCCCGGCGATCACTGGGACTATACCTCGACCCAGCCGATGATCCTGGCGGACATCAATATCGATGGCGCGCCAAGAAAGGTCATTCTTCACGCTCCGAAGAACGGCTTCTTCTTCGTGATCGACCGCACCAACGGCAAGTTCATTTCGGCCAAGAACTTTGTTGATGTGAATTGGGCGACAGGCTACGACGCCAACGGACGTCCGATCGAGGTTGCCGCGGCGCGCGATCCCGAAAAGGGGATGGACGCCATTCCGGGTCCGTTCGGCGCTCATAACTGGCATCCGATGTCGTTCAATCCGATGACAGGGCTGGTCTACCTGCCTGCGCAGGGCGTGCCTCTCAATCTCACGCCCCTGAAGGATTGGAAGCAGAATGGCAACAAGCCCGGTGAGTTCGGTGGCAATACCGGCTGGAACACCGGCTTCGCGCTGAATGCGACGCCGCCAAAGAACCCGGCGTTCGGTCGACTCATCGCGTGGGATCCGGTGAAGCAGAAGGAAGCCTGGAAGCAGGAATACGTTGCCCCGTGGAACGGTGGAACCTTGACCACCGCTGGCAACCTTGTGTTCCAGGGGACGGCCGACGGACGCTTCATCGCCTACAACGCAACGACGGGCGAAAAGCTTTGGGACAGTCCAACGGGCAGCGGCGTTGTGGCTGCGGCCTCGACCTACATGCTCGACGGCAAGCAGTATGTATCGATTGCGGTCGGGTGGGGTGGCGTGTTCGGAATCACGCAGCGGGTGACCGATCAGGATAATCCCGGCAGGGTTTACACCTTTGCGGTGGGCGGTAAGGCACCGCTCCCTGAAATGACCAAGTACCAGATGGAAAATCTCGTCGCTGGCGTGAAGTACGATCCAGCCGATGTCGGGCCGGGGACGCTGCTCTATGTCAGCAGTTGCGCGACCTGCCATGGCGTGCCCGGCGTGGACAAAGGCGGCAACGTCCGCAACCTTGGCTACGTCAGCCCCGAGACGATCGCGAACCTGAAGAACTTCGTTTTCAAGGGACCGCATGTCGACAAGGGCATGCCTGACTTCACGGGCAAATTGAGCGAGGACGACGTCGTGAAGATTACGGCGTTCATTCAGGGCACCGCCGATGCCGTTCGTCCGAAGAAGTAGATTTTCGGACGCATTTTGAGACAGGAGAGGGAGCGGATTGCCGGCTGGCGGTCCGCTCCCTTCTTTTATGGGAAGCTAATCCGGGCGCTCGTAATGAATATGAATTTCTGTTATAATTCAATGTCTTAGATAGTATTTTTAACGTTGTTGGCGTCGTGCTCTTCATGCTTAACGGTTTTCAAACACAGTCCCGCCAGAGTCTTGGTGTTGATCGTGCGTTTTCACGCCGTCAGTGTTCGTCGCAGATCTCATCGCTTTCCGGGCTTGCATGCGAATTGCCGTTTTAGCGTCTGTCGTCCTGTCGCTGCTGGCTGCAATGCCGGCGCGCGCCGACCTGCGCATCACCCGTGACCATGGCGGCTATGTCGAAGAGTACAAGGCGAAGTACCAGCGCATTCGCGCGCGGGGCGAGCGCGTCATTATCGACGGCATCTGCAATTCGGCCTGCACGATGGTGTTCGGCATCGTGCCGATGAACAAGATTTGCGTGACACCGCGTGCCAGCCTCGGTTTTCATCTGGCTTACTACGACAAGGCGTTCACCTTCGGTATCAAGGTAACGAGCAACGAGGGGACATCGGATCTGATGTCCTATTATCCGCAGCCGGTGAAAGCATGGATCAGCCGCAACGGCGGGCTGACCACGGAGATGAAGAAGATCAAGAACGGCAGCGACCTCTGGAAGATCGTTGATCCGTGTCCGGAAGAGTTCTTTTAGTCTCTGCGGCTTTTGTGCTTTCGCGTTAGAACGTCACCACGCCTCGGATCGACTCTCCGCGCTTCATGAGATCGAATGCCTTGTTGATGTCGTTCAACGGCATCACATGCGTGATCATCGGATCGATCTGGATCTTTCCCTGCATATACCAGTCAACGATCTTCGGCACGTCGGTGCGGCCGCGCGCGCCACCGAAGGCCGTGCCCTTCCAGACGCGCCCGGTCACGAGCTGGAACGGACGCGTCGCGATTTCAGCGCCTGAGGGCGCGACACCGATGACGATGGATTGTCCCCAGCCGCGATGACATGCTTCCAGCGCCTGACGCATCACGGTGACATTGCCGGTGCAATCGAACGTGTAATCGGCGCCGCCGATCTGGTCCTCTTTCGTCTTCGTCATGTTGACGAGGTGCGCGACGAGATCGTTGCCGACGTCTGTCGGGTTGACAAAATGGGTCATGCCGAAGCGCTCGCCCCACGCCTTGC
>CALRLJ020000024.1:0-17935 GCA_943368635.1 Sediminibacterium ginsengisoli
TTCTCACTGACAGCAAGCCCTTTTGGAGTTCACGATCTTGACCGAACAACAGCCTGCAGCCTCCATCGACGCGGTCGAACAGGGCCTCGCATCGGCGGGCTATATCGCCAATCGCCAGATTGCCACCGCAGTGTATCTGGCGCAGCAGATCGAAAAGCCCATTCTGGTGGAAGGCCCGGCCGGCGTCGGAAAGACCGAGCTTGCAAAGGCGCTCGCAGCATGGCGCGGCCTCAAGCTGATCCGCCTGCAATGCTATGAAGGGCTGGACGAAGCCAAGGCACTGTACGAGTGGAAATACGCCAAGCAGTTGCTCTACACGCAGATCCTCAAGGACAAGCTCGGCGAAGTTCTCGGCGACGCGGAGACGCTGCCGGCGGCGCTGAACAAGCTGCACGATTTCGGTGACGTGTTCTTTTCCAAAGAATTCGTCGAGCCGCGGCCGCTGTTGCAGGCGCTCGAACAGCCAAAGGGCTGTGTCCTGCTGATCGACGAAATCGACAAGTCGGACGCCGAGTTCGAATCGTTGCTGCTCGAAATCCTGTCGGACTTCCAGGTCACCCTGCCCGAGCTTGGCACCATTTCCGCGATTGCCCCGCCGACCGTGATCCTGACATCCAACAGCGAGCGCGATCTCGGCGACGCGTTGAAGCGGCGTTGCCTCCACCTGCACATCGGCTTTCCCGAACAGCGGCTCGAGGAGCGCATTGTCGAAAGCCGCGTGCCCGGAATTTCGCAATCGCTGCGGCGGCAGATCGTCAGCTTCATCAACGATGTCCGTACGCTCGATCTGAAGAAGCTGCCGTCGGTCTCCGAGGCCATCGACTGGGCGCGGGTTCTGGTCCTGCTGCAGGCGAGCGAACTCAGCCACGAGATGGTCAAGGATACGCTCAACGTCCTCCTCAAGTACGAGGCCGACATCGAGACGGCCATGCCCCAGGTCTCCACCTTCATCGGCAAGACACGCCGCGAGAACGTCTTCGGATGAGAGAGAACCTGCATCGCTTCTTTCGGGCGGCCCGCGGGGCCGGGGTGCGAATTTCGCCCTCCGAAAGCATCGACGCGATGCGGGCTGTCTCCGAAATCGGCTTTGCCGATCGCGAAATCCTGCGTGACACGTTCCTGCTGACCCTCGCCAAGAGCACCGACGACAAGCGATCTCTCAGCGAATGCTTCGACCTGTTCTTCCAGCAACCTGAAATCACCGGACCGCCCACGCAGGATAGTGAAGACGACGAATCCGGTGAGACAGGTGAGACGCCGGACGAGCAGGCGCAATCGGACGCTGCTGCGGCCGCCCCTCCCTCGGGCCTCGGTCCGCTCGCCCAGATGCTGATGTCGCAGGATCGCAATGCCCTTGCGGCCGCGATTGCCAATGCCTCCGCTGCGGCGGAGTTGTCCGAGATCCGGTTTTTCACCCAGCGCGGCATCTATTCGAGCAAGATCCTCAACGAACTCGGCATCGCGCAGTTGCGGGACGATCTCGATGCCCTGACCGTTACCAATCCGGCGGAAGCCGAGCGGCTGGCGGCTGCGACGGAAGCGCTGCGCGAAAACGTACGCGATACGGTTTCGCAGGCGCTGCTGCTGTATGGCCGCGAGGAAACCGAGAATCTTCGCAACGACATTCTGCGCAATGCGCCCATGTCGCAGCTCGACCAGCGGCAGATCCAGCAGATGCGCGTGCTGATCCGCCAGATCGCGCGCAGGCTGCGGGAGCGCTACAGCAAGCCGCGCAAGCGGCAGCGCCGTGGCCATCTCGACGTGCGCCGCACGATCCGGCGTAACGCGGCATGGGGCGGCGTGCCGTTCCTGACCACGTGGAAGCGCCGCCATCGCGACAAGCCGAAAATCATTGCGATCTGCGATGTCAGCGGGTCGGTGGCGCGCGTCTCGGACTTCTTCCTGCTGCTGATCTACAGCCTGCATGAGGTCGTTTCCGATGTCCGCTCCTTCGCTTTTTCAGGCCACCTGATCGAGGTGAGCGACATTCTCGAAGATCTGGATGCCGACAAGGCGATGAAAGAGATCATGTCGCAGGTTGGCTTCGGCTCGTCGGACTACGGAAAATCCCTCGCCGATTTCGAAAAGCTGTGCCTCAGCGCCGTGACGCCGCAGACCACGGTGATCGTGCTCGGCGACGCGCGGACCAACAACCTTGAACCGCGCGCCGATATTCTTCGGCGTATTTCGGAGCGATCCAAACGGCTGGTATGGCTCAATCCGGAAGGCCGCATGGTCTGGGGCTGGGGCGATTCGGAAATGCCGCGCTACGCGACCTATTGCAGCGTCGTGCGCCAATGCGCCACCGCCAAACAGCTCGAGCGCGCCATCACCGACATCGTCGCGGCGTATCAGTAATTCGATCCGGAAAGATTGAAGCAACAGAAGCCTCATGACGGGGGGCGCTTCCTCAGCGTCGTCTCGAACCATGAGGCACATATCGACGTTCAGTGTCTCCATCCTCATCCTTCGAGACGCGCGCAAGAACGCGCTCCTCGGGATGAGGGCACGAAGCTGGCCCTACGGCACGAGGACGAAGAAAAGATACACCGCGAAGATAAGCATGTGAACGAAGCCGAACAGGACGTTCGTGCGTCCGGTGCCAAAGGTCATCATGCTGACCAGCAGCGTCATCGCCAATAGCACCATGTCGCGGGGATCGAGCCCGAGAACCAGCGGCTCCTTCAGGATAAAGGCAGCGACGGCAACCACTGGCACCGTCAGACCGATGGTCGCGAGCGAGGAGCCGAGCGCAAGATTGATGCTCTTCTGCAGATCGTTCTTCCGCGCCGCCGAAAGCGCCGCGACACTTTCCGGCATCAGGATCAGGAGTGCGACCACCACGCCTGCAAAAGCCGGGGGTGCGCCGATGGCGGCGGCGCCGGCATCCACGACCAGCGAGAATTTCTTCGCCAGCAGGACTACCGCCACCAGCGAGATCAGCAGCAGCAGCGTGCTCATGACCATCATGCGGCCGGACGCCACGGCGTGATCGTCGCCATTCTCGTCGCTATCCACGATGAAATAGTCGCGATGTAGAATGGTCTGCGTGTAGACGAACACGCAATACAACAGCAGCGTCGCGATCCCGATGAAAATCAGCTGGCTTGCGGCGAAGACCGGGCCGGGCGCGGTCGATGTGTAGTTTGGCATGACCAGCGTGATGGTCGAAATCACGATCAGGACGCAAAGATAGACTTTCACCCCAGTGACCTGGAACTCCTGCTCCCGGAAGCGCACGCCGCCCGCCAGAATGGCCCAACCGATCAAGCCGTTGCAGACGATCATCACCACCGCGAACACCGTGTCGCGGGCCAGCGTCGGCACGGCCTTGTCGCCAAACATGATACTGGCGATCATCGCAACCTCGATGATCGTGACCGACAGCGTCAGCACCAATGTACCGTATGGCTCGCCGATCCGGTGCGCGATGACTTCGGCATGATGGACCGCCGCGAACACCGTTCCGAACAGGATCACCAGCAGTACGGCCGCGAAGACATATCCGCCGGCGGTATGACTGAAGCCGATGCCCGGAATCATGGTGCTTGCGAAAAGCAAAACGGCCAGCGCGGGGTATACCCAGCCGGACCGTGGCATGTGCGTGTGTGCGTTCATACGCCCGACAGTAACGCCACGACCGTAAAAGGCATAGAGGCCAGGCTCATGGAGGCATGGCTGATGCAGAGAAAATTTGCACGCAGAAGCAGGATGCCCTAACCAAAAAGAACTGTTTTTTTGGAAGGAAACAAAAAAATGTTCTCGCACATCATGGTCGGCACCAACGACCTCGACAAGGCCAAGGCGTTCTATGACAAGTTGTTGGGGACGCTCGGCGTACAGCCAGCGATTGTCGACCGGCATCGCATCTTTTATCGCACCAAAACCGGGACTTTTTCGGTATCGAAGCCGATCGACGGCAAGCCCGCGACGCACGCCAACGGTGGCACCATCGGATTTGTGGCAGCCTCACCGGAAGAGGCAGATGCCTGGCACGCGACGGGCGTCGCGAATGGCGGCACAACTTGCGAAGATCCTCCGGGCATCCGGGGCATGGGCGACCTGAAAATGTACATCGCCTATCTGCGCGACCTGGACGGCAACAAGCTCTGCGCCATCTACCGCCTGCCAAAGGCATAAATAAAGAGGCCGTGCGAAAAGCACGGCCTCTTTTATTTTGCGAATTGAAACGAACCTAGCGCTTACATCGCCTTGACGATGTTCTCGGTCATCTTCTTGGCGTCGCCCAGCAGCATCATGGTGTTGTCACGATAGAACAGCGGATTGTCGACACCGGCGTAACCCGATGCCAGCGAGCGCTTGATGAACATCACGGTGCCGGCCTTCCAGACCTGCAGCACGGGCATGCCATAGATCGGCGACTTCGGGTCTTCTTCCGCCGCCGGATTGGTCACGTCGTTGGCGCCGATTACGAAGGCGACGTCGGCCTGTGCGAATTCCGAGTTGATGTCCTCAAGTTCGAACACCTCGTCGTAAGGCACATTTGCTTCGGCCAGCAGCACGTTCATGTGGCCGGGCATGCGGCCCGCGACCGGATGAATCGCGTACTTCACCTCGACGCCTTCCTTCTTCAGCGTGTCGGCCATTTCGCGCAAGGCGTGCTGCGCCTGTGCCACCGCCATGCCGTAACCCGGCACGATGATGACCTTCTGCGCGTTCTTCATGATGAAGGCGGCGTCATCCGCAGAGCCGAGCTTGACCGGCTTGACTTCGCCGGTGCCCGCAGCGGCAGGACCGCCGCTGTCGCCACCGAAGCCACCCAGGATGACCGAGATGAAGGAGCGGTTCATCGCGTGGCACATGATGTAGGACAGGATCGCGCCCGACGAACCAACCAGTGCGCCGGTGATAATCAGCGCCGAGTTACCCAGGGTGAAGCCGATGCCCGCCGCTGCCCAGCCCGAATAGGAGTTGAGCATCGAGATCACAACCGGCATGTCCGCGCCGCCGATCGGAATGATCAGCAGGGCGCCGAGCACCAGCGCGATGATCGTAATCATCCAGAAGTCGAACGAACTCTGCGAGACCACGAGGCCGTAGATAAAAAAGATCAGCGCCAGCGCCAGCACGATGTTGATGATGTGGCGTGCCGGCAGGATGATCGGCGCGCCGCTCATGCGGCCCGACAGCTTGAGGAACGCGATCACCGAACCGGTGAACGTGAGAGCGCCGATGGCGACGCCGAGCGACATTTCGATCAGGCTCGAGGCATGGATGCTGCCACGGGCGCCAATGTCGAATGCGGCAGGCGCGTAGAACGCGCCGGCAGCGACCAACACGGCGGCCAGACCAACCACCGAGTGGAAGGCGGCGACCAGTTCCGGCATCGAGGTCATCGGCACGCGGCGTGCGATCACAGCGCCAATGCCGCCGCCGATGGCGATGCCGAGGATAATCAGAATCCAGCCGGTCGTGCTGGTCGGCGGATGCGCCGCCAGCGTGGTGGCAATGGCGATGGCCATGCCGATCATGCCGAAGAAATTGCCCTGACGCGAAGACGCCGGGCTGGACAGACCGCGCAACGACATAATGAAAAGGACGCCGGCGACGAGATAGAGAAGCGCTGCGAGATTCGCGTTCATGTTCCCTGCCCCGTCACTTCTGCTTCTTCTTGTACATCGCCAGCATGCGCTGGGTGACAAGGAAGCCGCCAAATATGTTGATGCACGCAAAAATCAGCGCAACGAAGCCGAACGCGCGCGCCCACAGCGGGCCGTCATCGTTGCCGACCTGCGCGACACCGGTCGCCAGCAGCGCGCCGACCACGATGACCGAGGAGATGGCGTTGGTGACCGACATCAGCGGCGTATGCAGCGCGGGCGTCACCGACCACACCACGAAGTAGCCGACGAAAACCGCGAGAACGAAAATCGACAACCGGAACACAAACGGGTCGACAGCCTCAATTCCATGCATGTCGGCTCTCCTTATGCTTTCGGCTGAAAATTAGGATGGATGACGGCGCCGTCCTTGGTCAGCGCGGTGGCCTTCACCAGGTCGTCGTCCCACTTCACGGCGAGCGACTTGGCGGCCTTGTCGTACAACGTCTCGATGAACGAGAAGAGATTGCGCGCGTAGAGGCTCGACGCCGATGCCGGCACCTTGCCTGCCAAATTGGTGTAGCCGACGATCTTCACACCATCGATGTCCGCGACTTGGTTGGCCTTCGCGCCCTCGACGTTGCCGCCGCGCTCGACCGCGAGATCAACCAGCACGGAGCCGGGCTTCATCGACTTCACCATCTCGGCGGTGACCAGCTTCGGTGCCGGACGGCCCGGAATCAGCGCCGTGGTGATGACGATGTCCTGCTTCTTGATGTGCTCGGCCGTGAGTGCGGCCTGCTTGGCCTGATACTCTTTCGACATTTCCTTGGCGTAGCCGCCGGCGGTCTGCGCGTTCTTGAATTCCTCGTCCTCGACGGCCAGGAATTTAGCGCCAAGACTTTCGACCTGTTCCTTGGTGGCCGGGCGCACGTCGGTCGCGGTGACCACAGCGCCGAGGCGGCGCGCGGTCGCAATCGCCTGCAACCCGGCAACGCCGACGCCCATCACGAAGACCTTGGCGGCGGGCACGGTGCCGGCTGCGGTCATCATCATCGGGAAGGCACGGCCGAAGGCTTCGGCGGATTCGATCACAGCGCGGTAACCTGCAAGGTTGGCCTGCGAGGACAGCACGTCCATCACCTGCGCGCGGGTGATGCGCGGCATCAGTTCCATCGCGAAGGCCGAGACGCCGGCATCGGCCAGCGCTTTCAGCGCGGCTTCGTTGCCGTAAGGGTCCATGATCGCGATGACCAGCGCGCCCTTCTTGTACTTCGCAGCTTCGGAGACTTCTGGACGCTTCACCTTGATGACGATGTCGGCGTCCTTCACCGCATCGGCGCTGACCACGGCGCCGGCGGCTTCATAATCCGCATCCAGCAGGCCGGACTTGACGCCAGCACCCGGCTCAATGGCGACATCGATCCCCAGCGCCTTGAATTTCTTGATAGTGTCGGGCGTCCCCGCAACGCGCGGCTCGGCCGCATCGACTTCCTTGGCAATCGCAATTTTCATGACGCCTCCCGCAGCCGTTCGGCCGCGCATGACTTAATCACCGGCCACACCGCCAGTACAACCGAATTCAATCAGGTGAGAAAGATGCCCATCAGGGCGACGATGGCGATAACGGCGAGCGTGCCGTACTTCGTCATCACGAGGAAACCTTCATAGGTCTGCTCATGGGCCGGATAGTCGTTACCGTCCGCCGTGGTGTATGCAACTTCGCTATGGTCAGCCATCGATCCCCTCCAGCACCGTTCAAAACGTAGCGCGAATTAGCCCAATTGTGAAAGCAGGGCAACGTCGCAGCTCCCAGATACCTCCGATTAAAAGCACCGGCATGGAAGTCATGCAATGCCTTCCATGAGGCTTTTCCGCGATGCGGAACAGAAAGCACGGCCCGCGCGCAAACTGCCTGAAAAGAAGGCTCCCGGCCTATCCCATCGCTTCCAGTTCAGCGATCAGGCCCTCGATCACCGACAGCCCGCCGTCCCAGAACGTCGGATCCTTGGCATCCAGTCCAAACGGCTGGAGCAACTCGGAATAATGCTTGGTGCCGCCGGCCGAAAGCATCGCAAGATAGCGGTCGGCAAAGCCTTCGGAGGCATTCTCGTAGACCGCGTAAAGCGAGTTCACCAGGCAATCGCCGAACGCATAGGCATAAACGTAGAACGGCGAATGGATGAAGTGCGGGATGTACATCCAGTAGGTCTCATAGCCCGGCTTGATCTCGATCGCAGGCCCAAGGCTCTCGCTCTGGACACTGAGCCAGATCTCACCGATCCGCTGCGCGGTCAGTTCGCCGTTGCGGCGTTCGGTGTGTATCGCGCGCTCGAACGAGTAGAACGCGATCTGGCGCACCACCGTGTTGATCATGTCCTCAACCTTGCCCGCGAGCAGCGCCTGACGCTCCCTGGCGTTTTTGGTCTGGGCCAGCAGCCGCTTGAAGGTCAGCATTTCACCGAACACGCTGGCGGTCTCCGCCAGCGTCAGCGGCGTCGGCGCCATCAGCGCGCCCTGCTTGGCCGCAAGCACTTGATGCACGCCGTGACCGAGTTCATGGGCGAGCGTCATCACGTCGCGCGGCTTGCCTTGATAATTCATTAGCACATAGGGATGCGCCGACGGCGTGGTCGGGTGCGAGAACGCACCCGGTGCCTTGCCGGGCCGCACCGGGGCATCGATCCAGCGGTCGGTGAAGAAACGCTCGGCGATGTCCGCCATCTGCGGCGAGAAGTCGCCATAGGCTTTCAGAATGGTGCCTTTCGCGTCGTTCCAGCCGATCTGGCTCTTGGCCGCGAACGGCAGCGGCGCGTTGCGGTCCCAGAACGCCAGCGTCTTCTTTTTGAACCAGCGCGCTTTCATTTTGTAATAGCGATGCGACAGCCGCGGATAGGCCGCGCGCACTGACGCCACCAGCGCATCGACCACTTCGCGCTCGACGCGGTTCGCCAAGTGACGCGAATCCGCGATGTCTTGAAATCCGCGCCAGCGATCGGAGATTTCCTTGTCCTTGGCCAGCGTATTGGTGATGAGCGCAAAGGTGCGTTCATTGGCCTTGAAGGTTTTCGCCAGCGCCTGCGCCGCCGCCTTGCGCTTGGCGGGCGCACGATCCTGCAACAGCGTCAGCGTCGGCTCGATGGCGAGTTCTTTCCCGCCGACCTTGAAGCGGAGCGCCGAGATGGTCTGGTCGAACTGCCGGTTCCACGCCGCATAGCCGCTGACGGATTTCTCGTGGAACAGTTGCTCGACACGATCTTCGAGTTGATACGGCTTGTCCTTGCGCAGATCCTCGATCCACGGCCGGTAGTGATTGAGCGCCGGTGCCGCCATCGCACGTTCGATCACGGCGTCATCGACGCGGTTGAGTTCGAGCGCGAAAAACAAAAGATGGGTCGACGCCGCCGTGATGCGCTCGGACACATCGCCGTAGAATTTCGAGATCGCAGCATCGACGGTGTTGCCCGCGTGCGCAAGTCCGGCGAAGGACGCCAGCCGCCCGGCCAGATCGTCGATCGCCTCATAGCTCCTGATCGCTTCGGCGAGCCATTCACCGCCGTTGGCCGTCGCGGCTTGCGCTGCGATCTTGCCCTTGTAGGCCGTCTCGAACGCCACGCAGTCCGCATCGAGCTTGTCGAGGTCGCGCGTCACCTCGGGGGCATCGATCGCCGGATAAAGATCGGCCAGATTCCACTCGGGCAATTTGCCGGCCTTCGGCGCAGCCTTTTTGGCGGACGTTTTCGCCTTGGGCGCGGATTTGGATTTTGCCGGAGGTTTGCGGAGAGCCGATGAGCGCGAAGCCATATTTCAATCCGTGATGTTCGAGATCATTCAGAACGATTGCAGCACTTGCCGAAGAAGCCAACTCTTAAGAGGTCGTTAATCGGCTTCGGCCAGAGTGCCCCGATTCGAGACATGTTGTTGAGATAGTCCAGAGTTGCGGGGAATGCCATGGTTGCGACCGTTCTGATTGCCGACGACGACGCCGTTCAGCGCCGTCTGGTCGAAAACATGGTGCAGCGCTGCGGTTACGACGCTGTGACGGTGGACAGCGGCGATGCTGCTCTGGCCCATCTGATCGATCCCGACACCAAACCCGTCGATGCCCTGGTGCTCGATCTGGTCATGCCCGGCCTCGACGGCATGGGCGTGCTGGCGAAAATTCGCGACATCGGCCTCGATCTGCCGGTGATCGTGCAGACCGCCCATGGCGGCATCGACAATGTGGTGTCCGCGATGCGGGCCGGCGCGCACGACTTCGTCGTCAAGCCGGTCGGGGTGGAACGCCTGCAGGTCAGCTTGCGCAATGCGCTCAACGCCAGCGCGCTGAAAGGCGAATTGCAGCGCATCCGGCATCGGCGCGAGGGCAAGCTCACCTTTGCGGACATCGTCACCCGCTCCGAGGCGATGAACCATGTCATCGCGATGGGCCGCAAAGCCGCAGGCTCCACGATTCCGGTGCTGATCGAAGGCGAATCCGGCGTCGGCAAGGAACTGATCGCCCGCGCCATTCACGGGTCGTCCGAGCGCAGCGCCAAGCCGTTCATCACCGTGAACTGCGGCGCGATCCCCGACAATCTGGTGGAATCGCTGCTGTTCGGCCACGAGAAGGGCGCGTTCACCGGCGCGACCGAGCGGCATGCGGGCAAGTTCGTCGAAGCCAATGGCGGCACGCTGTTCCTCGACGAAATCAGCGAACTGCCGCTGGCCGCGCAGGTGAAACTGCTGCGCGCCCTGCAACAGGGCGAGGTCGAAGCGGTCGGCGGGCGCAAGCCCGTAAAGGTCGATGTGCGGATCGTATCGGCGACCAACCGCAACCTGCTCAACCAGGTGAAGGCCGGCGCTTTCCGCGAGGATCTGTTTTACCGGCTGCACGTGTTGCCGCTGACGATTCCGCCGCTGCGCACGCGCCGCGAGGACATTCCGCATCTGGTGCGGCATTTCATGGCGCGCATCGCCGCCGAAGAGAACCGGCCCGTCACGGGGGTCAGCGGCGAAGCCATGGCGATGCTCGGACAGCTGGTCTGGCCGGGTAACGTCCGTCAGCTCGAAAACGCGGTCTATCGTGCGGTCGTGATGAGCGACGGCGGCCAGCTCGGGCCAGATGACTTTCCACAGGCTGGCGGAGCGACCCCTGTCACATTCTCCGAGGCGGAGCCTGTGATCTTGGACAGCCCGCCCTCCTCTCCGGCCGACACCGTTCTAGGTGCCGACATACCCATTGCTCCCGCAGCCGCCCCAGCCAGGTTGCTCTCGGCCTACGGCCATCTGGCCATGCTCGGCAACGACGGCGAAATGCGCCCGCTCGAGGAACTGGAAGCGGAAACCATCCGCTTCGCCATCGCCCATTATCGAGGCCAGATGTCCGAGGTCGCGCGGCGGCTGAAGATTGGCCGCTCGACGCTTTATCGCAAACTCGACGAGGCTGCGGCTTCCGGCACGGAACCGGGTAACCCGTCGCGCTGAAACGCGAATCACGCAGGCGTGGAACACCCACACGGCTTTTTCGTTACCGTGATTGAACCGTTGCGGCACGGTGACAGACACAGGAAAAGCGCGAGGCAATGCGCGCAAACCGTTGCAAGACATGCCGAATTGAAGTCATTTCTTTCGAGATGACTTCGAGTTGATCTGGCGGCGACTGGCCGCTTCGAGCTGGCGCGTGTACCGTTTCGCAGTGTTTTCAATGCGGGATTGCGTAGCAAAGTCCGACCAAGCCGGCGCTTTTGCATCAGGTACTGGCGAAAACCATCATGAGCTGTTCCATGCCGGGGCAGTGTCATCCAAGGGGTGCGAGAATGCAGGACGTTTCGACCGGCCACCGCAAGAGCCCAGCAGGATTCGATCGGGTTCTGATGGCTGTAGCAGCCACTTTTCTCACCGTTGCGGCGACCAATGCCAACGCGCAATCCGGTCCGGTGAAAAGCCCTGCGGATCTTGCCATCGACGCCGCGGTCCCGATGCCCGAACCCGCCAACGTGCCTCCGCCTACGATTGGCGACTTCAAACCCGATACGGCAGCCGTTGCGCCCTCCCCGGCCACGCCTGCGAAAAAGCAGGAAGCCGCGGCTCCAGCAGCCCCCATCACCACAGCAACCGTTCCTCCGGCCGCCACCGCGCCGACCGCGACTTCCCCGGCGACCGCTGCCGCAACGCCAGCCGTTGAACCAGCGAAGGCGGCTCCCGCCGTCGCCGCCGCCGATCAGCCCGTCGCCGACAAGCTGCGCGATCTGATCGCGTCGAAGGGCACCCGCTACTTCGACCGCAAGACCGAACGCACCGCCGTCGAGAATTTCTACAAGGACCGTAACTACGCCCCGCTCTGGAGCGAAACCGGTGCCGCCACCGCGCGCGCAAAAAGCGTTATCGCGCGCCTCAAGGACGCAAGCAGCGAAGGCCTGAATGCCGCCGATTATCCCGTGCCGGATTTCGCCGCAGCAACCACGCCTGACGCACAGGCCGAGGCCGAACTGCGCCTGACCGAGAGCATGCTCGACTACGCGCGCCAGGCGCAGAGCGGCCGCATGCACTGGTCGCGCGTCAGCGCGGACATTTCCTATCCCGAGCATCCGACCGATCCGGTCGAGGTTCTCATCAACGTCTCGACAGCCAAGGACGCGTCCGCAGCACTTGAGGGCTACAATCCTCAGCACAAGGGCTACAAGGGCCTGAAGGCGAAGCTCGCCGAGTTGCGCGGCGTCACCGAAGACACCTCGAAGCAGGTCGCCGAAGGCGACACGCTGAAATTCGTCAAGCCGACGAAAAAGAACAAGACGCCGGTCGTCATGGAAGACGAGCGCGTGCCGTCCCTGCGCGCCAAGCTCGACATTACCGAAAATGCCGACGACAAGCACTACGATGCGACTGTCGCGAATGCGGTTCGCAAGTTCCAGGCAGGCAACGATTTGAAGGCGACCGGCGTGCTCGACAACGCCACGGTACGCGCCCTCAACGGCCCGAAGAGCGATCGCAAGATCGACATCGTGCGTGCCAACATGGAGCGCTGGCGCTGGCTGCCGCGCGAACTCGGCGCAGCATCGCTCGGCAACGCCTATGTGATTCTCAACATTCCCGACTACACGCTCAAGCTGATGCAGGGCGAAAAGCAGGTCTGGACCACGCGCGTCGTCGTCGGCAAGCCGGGCAAGCATGCGACCCCCGAACTGACCGAAACAATGAAGTTCATCACCGTCAATCCGACGTGGAATGTGCCGCCGTCGATCATCTACAACGAATATCTTCCGGCACTCGCGCAGGATCCGACCGTGCTCGACCGCATGGGCCTGAAGCTTGCTCGCGCCGCCGACGGCAGTGTGCGCATCTCGCAGCCGCCGGGTGAAGCCAACGCGCTCGGCCGCATCCGCTTCAACTTCCCGAACAAGTTCCTGGTGTATCAGCACGACACCCCGGACAAGCACCTGTTCGCCAAGGAAGAGCGCGCCTTCAGCCACGGCTGCATGCGCGTGCAGAATCCAGATCAGTATGCGGCGAACCTGCTCAGTATCGCGCTGCCGAAGGAGCACTACACCGCCGAAAAGATCAAAGGCATGTACGGCCGCAGCGAGATCAACATCAATTTCCCGACGCCGATCCCGGTCAACATCACCTACCAGACGGCGTTCGTGGACGACGCGGGCAAGCTCGAATTCCGCAAGGACATCTACGGCCGCGACTCCAAGGTGATCTCGATGCTCAAGGGCAGCGAGGGCCGCGACATGGAGGTGGCGGTGTCCCATGCCCAGCCGAACTATGTCCGCCCGACTAATGTGCGGGTTCCGGGCGACAGCTACGCCAGCAACGGACCGAGCTTCTTCGAGCGCCTGTTCGGAGCGCCAACCCCGCCGCCGGCGCCGGTCCGCAACCGCCGGGTGGTCCGCTAAGGCCGGAAACTTCGACTAACCGGCCGGAAAAGATCGGTTTTCTCTGATTTCCACAGCTTCAAGAGCCCCGCCGCTGGCGGGGCTCTTTTCATTAACCATTGCATCCAAAGCATTCCGCTCCGGATCGGCCTACCGGCCCTTTTTTGCCATACTCGGGGGGGCATACTCCGGTCTTCACAGGCCTGTGACAGGCTTGGGCGAGACTTGATCAAGACTTTGGAATGCCTGAAGACTTGGGAAGACCTGACGAACTCGGCTTGGGGATTGGTAAATATCGATTAACCCCCCTGCCTTAAGACTACGTTCATTCTCTCCCGTTGCGTGGGGTAGCGGGGGATCACCTAACAGACAGACGGCTGACGGGATTCTGAGTGGCGGGCGGCTTTCCACGCAGCATTGGCTTTGAATGGCTTTCACGCACCTCGGTGCGCGTCGGCCTCGCCTCGCTGCTGCTGATCGCGACCAACGCCCGCTCCGTCCATAACGCGACCGCCGACGGCGACACCCGCACCCTCTCCTTCCACCACACGCATTCCGACGAAGACCTCACCGTTACCTTCAAGCGCAACGGCCGTTACGACGAAGCCGCGCTGAAGAAGCTCAATCACTTCCTGCGCGACTGGCGCAGCCAGGACTCCACCACGATGGATCGCCGGCTGTTCGACATCATTTGGGAAGTCTATCGCGACGTCGACGCCAAGCAGCCGATCCAGATCATTTCCGCCTATCGTTCGCCCGCCACCAACGCGATGCTCCGCCGCCGCTCCTCGGGAGTCGCGCGCCACAGCCAGCACATGCAGGGCCACGCGATGGATTTCTTCATCCCCGGCGTGCCGCTCGAACAGATTCGTTTTGCAGGATTGCGCCTGCAGCGCGGCGGCGTCGGCTTCTACCCCACCTCCGGATCGCCGTTCGTGCATCTCGATGTCGGCAGCATCCGTCACTGGCCGCGCATGACCCACGATCAGCTCGCGCGCGTTTTCCCGGACGGCCGCACCGTACACGTCCCGTCTGACGGCAAGCCGCTGAAGGGCTATGAACTCGCGCTGGCCGACATCGAGCGCCGCGGCAATGGCGAAGACGTCGCCGCACCATCGAAGTCGCGCACCTTCCTGGCCTCGTTGTTCGGCCGCAAGCAGGCGGATGACGAAGAAGAGGCCGGCAACGACGCCGCGCGCAGCAAGGTTATTCCTGTGGCACTTGCTGCCGCAGACAAGGCCAAGACCACCGTCACCGCCGCCGCTGAAAGGATTCTCGAGCGCGTGCCGCTGCCGCGCGCGAAGCCCGCAGGCGCGACGTACCAGGTCGCTTCTGCTGACACCAAGACCGTTCCGCTGCCCAAGCCGCAAGCGGCGCTCAAGCCGGTCCCGGCCGACGAATACGCTCCGCAGTCGCCGATCGACATCATCAATGCCCGCGGCTTCTGGGATAACGAACCGGCGCCGAAACCCGCAGCGCAGGCGCAGATCGCCGCTCTCAAGGCGCGCGGCGCGGTTGTCGCCGCCGATCCGCAATTCACCGCAAGCCTGCCGCAGAACGTCGCGCAGGCGCTGGCTTACGCGCCGGCAGATACGCCGCTCGATCGTGCCCAGGTCGTCGCCGCCAGTGCGCCGATCCCGCGCGGCCAGCGTGTGGCCTCGCTCGCTCCGAATCCGATGTCCGGCGCGGGCGTAGCCGCCGATGCGACCGGCGCCAAGACACCACAGGGCAAGATCGCGACCGCGATGCGCGTCAAGCAGGCCACGCAAACCAACGACATCTGGATGCGCGCAATGATCCTTGCGCCAAGCGCCAGCACGTCGCTGTCGGCCTCGATCCTCGGCGATCAGGACATGACGGTGATGCGCACACATTTCATCAAGCCGAACGCCGCAGTGGCAATGACATTCTCCAACGACCCGCAGATGGGCATCGTCTGCGAGAAGTTCACCGGCTCGGCGACCGCGACGCTGTCGACCATGTCGTTCGCGATGCGCACGGCCTCGCTGCGATAAACCCACCGGCGCATTTCGACACCGCATAGCTTGGTGATTGCACTCGGCAGCGCGATGGCCCAACCTCTCCCGAAACACAGGGAGAAACGAACGTGTCTTTTTCCGAGATCGATTACAAAGTCACCGGCCACATCGCGATTGTCACGCTCAACCGGTCCGAACAGCTCAACGCCTGGACTGCCGTGATGGGGCGCGAAGTCCGCCGGGCGATGGAAATGGCCGCTGCCGACGACCATGTCCGGGCGATCATACTCACGGGCGCCGGGCGTGGCTTCTGCGCCGGAGCAGACATGAAACTGCTGTCCGGCATCAGCACCGGCGGCGGTTCAACGGAAGTAGCCGATGCTCCCTTCGACGCGAATTCCCGCTCCGATTTCCAGCGCAAGAACACTTACTTTCCGGCCATTCCGAAACCCATCATCGCGGCGGTGAACGGTCCTTGCGCGGGCTTAGGCATGTGCTTCGCACTGTTCTGCGACATGCGCTTCGCCGCCGACAATGCCGTCTTCACCACCGCGTTCGCGCGGCGGGGCCTGATCGCCGAACACGGCATCAGCTGGACGCTGCCGCGGCTGATCGGAATGTCGGCTGCCACCGATCTTCTGCTGTCGGGGCGCAAGGTTGCGGCCGACGAGGCGCTGCGGCTGAAGCTGGTCGACCGCGTGTATCCCGCAGCCGACCTCATGCCCGCCGTACTGGCCTATGCAAAGGATCTCGCGGAACTGTCGTCGCCTCGGTCGCTGCGCGTTATGAAAAAGCAGCTATGGGACACGCAGATGCAAACGCTGAACGAGGCCATGGATGTCGCCGATCGCGAAATGGCATTGAGCTTCGCGAGCGACGATTTCAAGGAAGGCGTGAAGCACTTCATGGAAAAGCGCGCACCCGTGTTTACGGGACGCTAGCGGCGGGAGGCTTCAGCCTCCCTCACAGCATGCCGAGCGCTTGCATGTAGGTTTCCAGGATGGTTTCCTGTTCCTGACGCTCGTCGGCGTCTTGCTTGCGCATGCGGATGATGGTGCGCAGCGCCTTGACGTCGAACCCGTTGCCCTTGGCTTCGCCGTAGACGTCCTTGATGTCGTCGCTGATGGTCTTTTTTTCTTCTTCAAGCCGCTCGATGCGCTCGATGATGGCCTTGAGTTGCCCCTTGGCGAAGCTGTGCGCGGTGTCGTCGTTTTCTTTCTCGGCAGGCATAGCCATCGGAGATACTCCTGAACTCTGTATGAGGCTTGAAGGGAGCGTGCGCGGCACGGCACGTCATCTAGTGGTCCGGTTCTGACATTCGCATCCCGTTTCAGCAACTCACTTTGCGAATGTCAGAACCAAAGGACCACTAGCAATTTAAGTTTGCAGTGTCCCTTCGAATCCTTTCGTTCGCCGCAGAAAGCGCTGCAAAATGAAGCGAACGAAAGGATTTGGGACACTGGTTTCACACTCAAGAGTGCGGACTGCCGCGTCAAGGTGGAGTCACGGTCATCCACAGCGACCCACAGGAGAAAGAAAAGTCAGCGCTGGCGCGCCGATTTCACTTGCGTGTTTCAGTGACCGGTGTGGGTTTTCTTCATCGCTGCAACCTGATCGGGCGAAGCCTCGGTCTGGTGTTTCGCCTTCCAGGTTTCATAGGGCATGCCGTAGACCGCTTCGCGGCTCTCATCCTTGCTGAGTGCCACGCCCTTGTCGTCGGCGGCATCCTTCAGCCAGTTCGAAAGACAGTTGCGGCAGAAACCCGCCAGATTCATCAGGTCGATGTTCTGCAAATCGGTACGTCCGCGCAGATGCGCGACGAGACGGCGAAAAACCGCAGCTTCCAGTTCAGTACGGGTCTTGTCATCGATGGCCATGGTCATTTATCCGCGATTTCAGGTGCAGGTCCGCTATCCCGACACAGGCAGCTTAACATGGGGCCAGATCCGGCGATTTTAAGCCCTGTGATGCCGGGCCATTGGTTTTCCGTATGGCGGAAAAAACCAACCTGGCCCACGCCACGGCCCGACAAGTGGCTTATTAACGTTCGCACGTGGTTTGGCGAAACGGCCAAGCCCCCTTATAGTGATCCGGGCCTGACCGGATACCAGATCTTCGCTTTTGCCGATCATGCTCAATGTGTTACGCGAAATCAACGAACGGTTGATAGTACCTGATTAGATGACAGCCTCGACGTCCCGCCGCATGACGCTCCGCCGCACGATCACCGCCACCCTTACAGGGCTTGTCGCGCTGATCGCATTATGCGCGTGGAACGATCCGGCGGCTGCGGATTTTCGGCTCTGCAACAATACCTCGAGCCGGGTCGGCATCGCGCTCGGCTATAAAGATAATGAAGGCTGGGTCACCGAGGGCTGGTGGAACGTGTCGTCCCGCGCCTGCGAAACCTTGCTGCGTGGAACGCTTGTCGCACGATTCTATTATATTTACGCCATCGACTATGACCGCGGCGGAGAGTGGTCGGGGCAAGCGTTCATGTGTTCACGCGACAAGGAATTCACCATCAAGGGCACCG
>CALRLJ020000025.1:0-17526 GCA_943368635.1 Sediminibacterium ginsengisoli
GGATTCGAGACCGAGACGATCGCGCTGATCACCGAGCAGGACATTCTCGGCGACCGTCTGGTGCGTCCACGCAAGGCAAGCCGCAAGCTCGAGAACTTTATCTCGGAGGTTACCAGCCTCGCCACCGGCGACCTTGTGGTTCATGTCGAACACGGCATCGGGCGCTTTGTCGGATTGCAGACGCTGCAGGTCGGCGGCGCGCCGCACGATTGCCTCGAACTGCATTACGCCAACGACACCAAACTGTTTCTCCCGGTCGAGAACATCGAGTTGCTGTCGCGCTACGGCTCCGATCATAGCAATGTCGAACTCGACAGGTTGGGCGGCGGCGGATGGCAGGCGCGCAAGGCCAAGCTCAAGAACCGCATCCGCGAGATCGCAGGCGATCTGATCAAGATTGCCGCCGAACGGCACGTCCATGTCGCGCCGAAGTTTCCGGTGCATCAGGGCACGTATGACGAGTTCTGCGCACGCTTTCCCTACGAGGAAACCGAAGATCAGCTCGGCGCGATCAATTCGGCGCTGCACGATCTCGATGCCGGGCGTCCGATGGATCGTCTGGTGTGCGGCGACGTCGGCTTTGGCAAGACCGAAGTCGCATTACGCGCGGCGTTTGCCGTGGCGCTCGACGGCAAGCAGGTCGCGGTCGTTGTCCCGACCACGCTGCTCGCGCGGCAGCATACGAAAACGTTCACCGAACGCTTCAAGGGTTTCCCCGTGAACGTGGCGCAAGCCTCGCGGCTGGTCGCGCCGAAGCAGATGACGCAGGTCAAGAAGGATCTTGCGGACGGCAAGGTCGACATCATCGTCGGCACCCATGCGCTTCTCGGCAAGAGCATCAAGTTCAAGGATCTTGGACTTGTGATCGTAGACGAGGAGCAGCACTTCGGCGTCTCCCACAAGGAACGGCTGAAGCAATTGCGCGCCGAGGTCCATGTGCTGACGCTATCGGCGACGCCGATTCCGCGCACCCTGCAACTGGCACTGACCGGTGTGCGCGAACTGTCGATCATCGCTTCGCCCCCGGTCGATCGCCTTGCGGTGCGCACCTTCGTCGCACCGCACGATCCGCTGATGATCCGCGAGGCGCTGCTGCGCGAGCGCTATCGCGGCGGTCAGGCGTTCTACGTCGTGCCGCGCATCGAATACCTCGCAGAGGTGAAGGACTTCCTCGACAAACATGTTCCCGAGATGAAAGTCGCGGTCGCGCACGGCCAGATGCCGCCGACGGTGATCGAGGACATCATGTCCGCCTTCTACGACGGCAAGTACGATGTGCTGCTCTCGACCACCATCGTCGAGTCGGGTCTCGATATTCCGTCCGCCAACACGCTGATCGTGCACCGCGCCGATATGTTCGGCCTTGCGCAATTGTATCAATTGCGTGGCCGCGTGGGCCGCTCGAAGCTGCGCGCCTATGCGCTGTTCACGCTGCCGTCCACGCACAAGATCACCGCGCAGGCCGAGCGCCGCCTCAAGGTGCTTCAGTCGCTGGATAATCTCGGCGCGGGATTCCAGCTCGCCTCGCACGATCTCGATATTCGCGGTGCGGGCAATTTGTTGGGCGAGGAACAGTCCGGCCATATCAAGGAAGTCGGCTTCGAACTGTACCAATCCATGCTGGAGGAGGCGATCCTGTCGCTGAAGGCCGGGATCTCCGAGCCGGTTGCGGATCGCTGGTCGCCGCAGATTACCCTCGGCATGCCGGTGCTGATTCCGGAAGATTACGTTGCGGATTTGTCGATCCGGCTGTCGCTGTATCGCCGTCTTGCGGATTTGGACACCGACGACGAGATCGAGAATTTCGGCGCGGAATTGCGCGATCGTTTCGGTCCGCTGCCAGACGAGGTGCGCTATCTGTTCCAGATCGCCGCGATCAAGTCGTATTGTCGCCGCGCCAACATCGAGAAGGTCGATGCCGGGCCGAAGGGCGCTGTCATCACCTTCCGCGACAATTCCTTCGCGCAACCGGACAAGCTCATGTTCTTCATCAGCCGCCACGGCAAGGCCGCGAAGGTGCGCCCCGACATGAAGGTGGTGTTCTTTCAGGAGTGGGAGACCACCGACGAGCGCGTCGAAGGCGCGACCACGATCCTGCGCGATCTCGCCAATCTGGCGGAAGGCAAGAAGGCGGCGTGATCTGACATCGCGACTTTCCAGCCGCGATATTTCCCCGCATTTCCGCTTGACGAATATATAACTCGTCGGTTATTGGTTCAATCAATAACCAGCGAGTTATGTATTCCGATGACCAAAGCCCACGATAACCTGTTCCGAACGCTGGCCGATCCGACCCGGCGGGCAATCTTCGAGCGGCTGTGCCGCGACGGGGAACAGACGGTCGGGGCACTCACAGTTCGGGCCAAGGTCTCGCAGCCAGCCGTTTCCAAGCATCTTGGCGTGCTGAAGCAGGCCGGGCTGGTGCGCGACCGCCACGAAGGACGTCAGACGCACTACAGCGCGCAACTCAGCGCGTTGTCGCCGCTGATCGACTGGACCAGCCAGATGGCCAGGTTCTGGGAGAAGCGGTTCGACGATCTCGAAGATTTGCTGAAAAGGATGGATCAATGAGCACCACCGCAACCGAAACCCGTTCCGTCATTGTCGAACGCGAGATTTCTCATCCGCCGGAAAAAATCTGGCGGGCGCTCACCCAGCCGCACCTGATCGCGGAGTGGCTGATGAAGAACGATTTCAAGCCGGTCGTCGGCCATAGCTTCAACCTGACGGGAGACTGGGGCGGCGTGCTGGATTGCAAGGTGCTCACTGTCGAGCTGAACAAAACGCTGTCCTACACCTGGAATTTTGCGCACGACGACGCGGCTTTCAACCTGACCAGCGTGGTGACGTTTACGCTCACGCCGTCGGGCGCGGGGACTCTCCTGCGCATGGAGCAGTCCGGCTTCCGGCCGGATCAGCCGCAGGCATTCGGCGGCGCCAAGCATGGCTGGCAGACGTTCTTTGCGAACCTTGAGCAGGTTCTGGCGCGGGCAGATTGAAGGAGGTTTCCATGAACAACTCTATTCGGCAAATCCACCGCTGGCTGTCGATCATATTTACCCTGACCGTCGTCGCCAACTTCGCAGCGATGGCGCTGGGTGAGCCTCCCGCGTGGATCGCCTATTCGCCGCTGCCGCCGCTGTTTCTGCTGTTGTTTAGCGGCCTGTATATGTTTGCGCTGCCATACGTCGCGCGCTCGCGGCATAGCGGTGAGCAGGGCATCAAGATCCAATGATCGGCTAGGAGGCCGCGCGCTGGCCTTGCGTGTGTAGCCGCGCGAGGATCGCGGACGCCGTATCGCCGGGCATCAGCGTTGCGACCGTCACGTGCGGATCGAGCCGCTGGTCGCGCTTGGTGCTGTACATGGTGTGTTTCAGCACACTGGTGAGCCTGCGTGCGATGGCGTGCGCGTCGCGCAGATCGGTGTCCGCGAACACGACGACGATTGCGCCGTCTTCGTCCAGTGTCGCGAAGTCCATCCGCCGCATCAGCCGGCTGAGAATACGCGCGGCATCGAGGCGCATCCGTTCGGAGATCGAGCCTTGCGCAAAGCCGATGCGGGCGACGGACAATCCTGCGCCGCGGGTCTGGGTTTCGGTCACGGCGGTTTCGAAATCGCGGCTGAAGGCGTCTTCGTTCAGCAATCCGGTGCGCGGATCGAGCAGGCCGCCGACATCGATGGATTTCAGCGCGCGGCCGATACGGGATTCGAACGCCTGTTGCCGGATCAGCGGAAGCGCGTGCGCGGCGAGCGTGTGCGGATCGGTTTCGGCGATTTCGAGATTCGGCAAATCGTAGTCGGACGCCAGTCCCGACAGGCTTCCCAGCACGACGGGGAGATTGCGGAAGCGTGAGTCTTCCGACAACACTGTTAGAAATGCATCCAGAACGCGCGGTGTGAATCCGTCACCGACGATAATGCCATCCAGCTCGCGCGCGTTGAGATGCTTGGCGGCAGCTTCGATGCTGAGTGCGCCGACGACGCCCATCTGTTCGCCGAGCGCAACCGACAAAGCCGGGTAGGTGCCGCCGCGCCCGAGCAACAGCACCGTTGCGTCGTCGATCGGGTCGGTTGTCGGCATGCGGGTCGAGGTGCTGCGGTCGTTGGACAGGCGGCGCAGCAGTGTGGCGTGCAGGGCACGAACGCGCAGTGCCGCATTGAGACGGCTGAACAAACGCTCGGGGCTTCGGCCTGTCTGGGTGAAAGGAAGAACATTTCGTGGCAAAGCTGCGGCGGGATCGAGAGCAATCACCGGCAAATAAGGATCGGCGCGAAGCGCCCGCGCTGCAAGCTCGGCGAGCGCATCCGCATGATCGTCAAGATTGGCGGCAAGCACAGCGGCAGGCCGCAGCCGCGCGATTGCGTCTGTTGCATCGGCCCAGCCGACATCCACCAGTGGAAATGTTTTGACCTGCGCAATTGCGCTCGTGAGCGCGCGGTCTTCCCGATTTGAGACAACGACGATCGGGCCTTGCTGCGACATGGTGCTGCAACTCTTAAGGAAACGCGGTTGGCCAACATACGTCGGCTGCGCGCAAACCTAACGCGCGGCTGTTAATGGCAGGTCAATGCAACCGATGAAAAGACGGACTCAGGTTCCGCTGGAACGATCGCGAAACGCTTCCACCATCAGGGGGTTAAGCCCCAATTCGCCCAGTGCCTCGCGGGCGCGGCTGTTGTCGCCGGTGCGTCCGGCAAGGCGAAATCCGTTAAGCTGGTCCGGCAGCGCGGTCAGCATCGCGCCTGGGGTGAGCCGCTTCGCCCATGCGTCGAGATCCTGCGACAGGAAGCGATAGCCGCCGACGCCGACGAGTCCGACCGGCGGCGCAGTGATGCTGAGAGAACCAGTGGCGCGATCCACATGCGCGGCGTAGCCCGTATCGACATAATCGGGGGCGGATGTTTCGGTGAGCGAATCTTCCGACGTTGCGCGGTAGGCCGTGACGGGCACCATCGCGCCGCGCAGCGCGAGCGTGGCCTTCGGCGTGATGATAATTTCGCCGATGGCTTTGGAGCTAGCGGCGCTGCGTGGCGCGCTGAACGATCCGGGTGCAACGGGGGTGGCCGCGCCCTCGTCTTGCCTGCGCGCGGCGAACAGGCCGATCTCGCCGAACAGATAGACGTCCGTGAGCGTGGTCCCTGTATCCTGCCAGTCGTCGCTCGCGGTCACGCGATCCGGCGTGCGCCACAGGCCGATGACGTTCTTGATCGCGACTTGCGGCCGCGCGAGTGTGCCGCTCTCGGCCAGACGCAGCGCAAGCGGCGCGGGCACGATCAAGGTGTCATGACGGTCTTCGACGATCTGCTTTTCGAGAACCTGCAAATCCGCCGGATGATGCAGCGCCAGCGAACCGCCGCTGAGAAGCCATGTCACCACCGATGACGTGAATCCCGCGAACGAGGATGGCGCAATCGCCGACAGCAGCCGCGCGCCTTGCGGCAGTCCGGCTTCGAGGAAAATCGCAAGCCCGCCCGAGATCAGTTGCAGATGATTGCGCGGGATGGCGCGAAACCCGTCCGCCGTGACATCGAATGAAATGATCGCAGGCCGCCGCGCGTCCGGCGCAACCGGCGGCAGCCAGCCATTCATGCCGCTGGTGGTGAGTTCGAGCGGCGCCATGCCTTCGGGCAGATCGTCGCCGAAGCCGAACACATGGCGGATGGAAAAAGCTTCTGCCGCAGCATTGAGCGCCAGCTCGGCGTGATCGACAATCTCGATGCGGCTGACGCCGACAATCGCTCGCGCGCCGATGCGGTTCAGTGCCACCGTTAATTCGGATTGCCGCCAGAGTTGCGGCAGCAGCGCGACCACCAGACCGGCGCGCAGCGCAGCCATGATCGTCACCACGGACTCGATGGTGTTCGGCATCTGCACGGCAATGATCGAGCCTGCCGGCAATCCGGATTCGACAAAGCGTGCGGCGATGGCGGACACCGCCTGATCGGCTTGCGCGAAGGTCAGTTGCAAAGGCGCGTGGCCGGTGACGCGTTGTTTGTTCGGCGGATCGATCAAGGCAATCGCATCGGGCTGGCGCAACACCGTGCGGCGAAACAGATCGTCGAGCGTCAGCGCCGTGCCGGATGAAGTTGCTGCTGAGTTTGGCGCGGTCTGCACAGGTTTGCTCACTTCGCTGACGGCACTTTGGTGCCGGGCTTCTGCCACCACGTTTCCGGCAGGTAGCCGGTGAGCGCGGTGGCCTTGGGCCGTTCTATCCGATTCCAGCGCGCGATCCATTGCTGCTGGGCGTTATAAAGCGGAATTGCGTAAAATCCGGCGATCAGCGCCCGGTCCAGCGCACGCACGGCGGGAACGAAGTCGGTTCGCTCGCGGGCTTCGAGAAGTGCGGCAATCATCGCGTCGATGGCCGGGGATTTTGCGCCCATGTAGTTGCGGGTGCCTTGATTGTCGGCAGCAGCGCTGCCCCAGTAAAACGCCTGCTCGTTGCCGGGCGACAGCGACTGGTCCCAGCGATTCTGGATCATGTCGAATTCGAAGGAGAGCCGGCGCTGGTCGAACTGCACAGCATCCACCGCGCGCACCGAGATATTGATCCCGGCGCGCTTGAGGTCGCGCTGATAGGCCAGCGCAATGCGCTCCTGATCGCGCGTGGTGACCAGAATCTCGAATGTCAGCGGCGCTCGCGTGTCTTTCCGGCGTAGCACCGTGCCGTCGAGCTCGTATCCGGCTTGGCCCAACAGCGTGAGTGCCGCGCGCAAAGTGTCGCGGTCGCGGCCCGATGCGTCGGTCACAGGCAGGCGATAGCTGCCGTCCATGATGTCGGGACGTATGGTCGCTGCATATGGCGCCAGCAGCGCCGTTTCGCGCGCATCGGCGGGGCGCGTGTAGGCGGACAAATCCGAACCTGCGAAGAAACCCGCTGAGCGGCCATAAAGACCGAAGAAGTAATTCCGGTTGATCCACTCGAAGTCGAACAGCAGCGTCAGCGCCTGCCGCACGCGAATGTCCGCGAACACCGGCTTGCGGGTGTTGAACACCAGATATTCCGACGGCTGCGGCGTGCCCGGCTTGATCTCGTCGCGGATCACCTCGCCGCTGCGCACCGCCACGAAGTCGTAGCCTTCATGCCAGCGCAGCGGTTCGTTCTCGACACGGAAATCGTACAGACCGCGCTTGAAGGCTTCGAACGCGCCATTGGCTTCGCGGTAGTAATCCAGACGCACTTCATCGAAATTCCACTGGCCTCGATTCACCGGCAGATCGCGGCCCCAGTAATCCGGGTTGCGCGTCATGATTACGCTCTGGCCGGGACGCACGGCGGTGACGCGATAGGGACCGGAGCCGGGCAGCGCTGTGAGAGACGTTTCCTCGAAGGTTGCCACGTCGATGGCGTGCTTTGGGAAGATCGGCATCAGGCCGAGGATCAGCGGCAGTTCGCGGTCGTTGGCACTCGGGAAATCGAACCGCACGGAGCGTTCGTCCAGCGCTTCGGCTTTTTCGACCTTGGCGTAATACAGCCGGTGATTGGGCCGGCCCTTGTCGCGCATCAACTGCCACGAGAACAGCACGTCTTCCGCCAGCACCGGCTTGCCGTCGGCGAAGCGCGCCTTTGGATTGAGCCGGAACGTGACGTAGGTCCGGGCGCTGTCGGTCTCGACGCTTTGTGCGAGCAGGCCGTAGAGCGTGAACGGCTCGTCGTTGCCGCGCGCCATCAGGCTTTCGGTCACGTAGCTGCGGACCAGCTGGACCGCGAGGCCTTTGACGATGAAGGGATTGAGGCTGTCGAAGGTGCCGAGCAGCCCGAAGATGATCCGACCGCCCTTCGGCGCGTCGGGATTGACGTAAGCCATGTGGGCGAAGCCTGCGGGCAGGGCTGGTGCGCCGTGCATGGCGATGCCGTGGTTCTGGATATGGGCCGGAACAGGACCGGACTGGGTTACCGGCTGGGCATTGGCCTGAAGTGCTGCGAGTCCGAACCATGCAATCAGCACGCAGCCGAGTTTTCGCACGCGGTATCCGGCGCTGCGGCGCAACCGACGTGGGACAGCGTTTGATTCGGCGAACTTCACGCGAAAATTTACCACGACGAGCTGCGATAATGCGGGTTGCAACCCGCAAATATCGCTGTTGGCATTGATCTTTTCGCAAGCCGTTGTATTGAAGGCGGGCTATTCGAGGAAGGCTGCGCGGTCTGTCACGTATCCGCCTCAATTGGCTCCGAGACAGCCGCCGAACAAACAGGCATCCGCGCCCCAAGCGGGAGCGGGCGTTAAGGTTCAGAAAGGGTTTTCCACAATGAATTTCCGTATCTTGGCCGCGCAGGCCTCGCCGCGCGGCCGGGTGTTCGCCGCTTTGACCGCCGGCGCATTTTTGGCCGCTGCGGCAGTTTCAGGCGCATACGCTCAGGCACCCGCTCCGGGCGCTCCGGCCCCGAAGAAGTCCGCTCCGAAGGCAGCCCCCAAGGCTCCGGCTCCTGCTGCCCAGCAGGCCCCGGCCGCGGCGGGCGCTCCGCAGCAGGCTCCGGCCGACCAGCAGGTCCAGCTGATCTATCAGCCTTGGACCAAGTTCTGCATGAAGGGCCAGGACGCCAATGCCAAGCAGGTTTGCTTCACCGGCAAGGACGGCCGCATTGAATCTGGCCAGCCGGTCGTCGCCGCCGTCATTATCGAGCCGGAAGGCGAGCCGAAGAAGCTGCTGCGCGTCACGCTGCCGCTCGGCATGCAGCTCGTTCATGGCACCCGCATCATCGTCGACCAGAACGCGCCGCTGCAAAGCCCTTACGTGATCTGCTTCGCCAACGGCTGTATGTCGGATTACGAAGTCACCCCTGACATGCTCGGCCAGATGAAGAAGGGCCAGAACCTCGTCGTGCAGGCGATCAACGCCAACGGCGCGCCGCTGACGCTGGCGCTTCCGCTCGCCGAGTTCGCCAAGGCCTATGACGGTCCGCCGACCGATCCGAAGGTCTTCGAAGAGAGCCAGAAGAAACTGCAGGAAGAGCTTCAGAAGCGCGCGGCGGAAGCCCGCCAGAAGCTGGAAAACGCGGCACCGGCCGCCAATCCCGCCGCGAAGTAACGCGGGTTCACTTGCAAGCATCAAAAGGCGCGCAGCAATGCGCGCCTTTTTCTTTGTGTCCCGAGGAGCAAAATCCGGTCTGCGGTCTTATCTACAGGCGGTGTTAAAGCCGCGAGCATGTCGCGCGCCAAAGGGAGACATCGATCCATGCCCGACTACAGTTCGCTTTCACGTCCCGAACTTGAAGACCGCATTGCGATCCTGCGGGACAATGTCCGGCAGTTGATCGAGCAGGGGGCTGCGGCATCCGGTGGCCAGACCGAGGAGCGCAATGCCGATCGCATCGCGCAGCAGACGGAAGAACTCGAAGCGCTGGTGAAGGAGCGGGACGGGCGCGGACGCGCCTAGCTGCTGCGCAAGGCGTTAGTTCAGCGACGGATTGCGCGGGCGATAGCTGCCGGACTTGTCCTTGACGAAAATTTCGGAGACCTGCGAATGGCGGATCGGCTCACCCGAGTCGTCAGGCAGCAGGTTCTGTTCCGACACGTAGGCGACGTATTCGGATTCAGAATTCTCGGCCAGCAGATGATAAAACGGCTGATCCTTGTGCGGGCGCATTTCCTCGGGAATCGACAACCACCATTCCTCGGTGTTGTTGAATTCCGGATCGATATCGTAAATCACGCCACGGAAAGAGAAAATCCGGTGGCGGACGATCTGGCCGATCTGGAATTTGGCGGTGCGCGTTTTAATCATCCTCCGTCGAATAGACCATGATTGTGGCCGATGCTAGGGGTTAAAGCCTGAATCGGCCGGGCGGGAGGCTCCCCTGCGGCATGAACGATTCTTCGCACCAGCTAACTGCCTTAAGACCATATCCCAATGATCGATATTCTGAATCTCGCGCTTCCGTATTTCGGGCTGATCTTCATCGGCTATGCCTGTGGAAAGTATAAACGGCTGCCCGAAGCCGGGCTGGAGTGGATGAATTTCTTCCTGCTCTACGTCTCGCTGCCGGCGCTGTTCTTTAGAACGCTTGCAAAGACGCCGTTCGAGCAGCTCAACAACCCACCCTTCGTGATTGCGACCACGCTGGCGACCGCGTGCGCATTCTTCCTCTCGATGTTCGGCGCGAAGTTCATCGCCAAGCTGACGATGCGCGAATCCGCGATGGCCGGTCTCGGCGGCGGCTACGGCAATATCGGTTACATGGGGCCGGGGCTGGCGCTGGCGACACTTGGCGCGCAAGCAGCGGTGCCGGTTGCGCTGGTGTTTTGTTTCGACACCATTTTCCTGTTCACGACTGTGCCGTTGCTGATGGTGCTGACCGATGGCGAACGCCGCCCGCTGCTGCCGACGGTGCGGCTCGTGGCAAAACAGATACTGCTGCATCCGCTGATTATTGCGTCCTATTGCGGCGCGCTGGTTGCGGCGTTTCATGTTCCGACGCCGGTTGCGATCGACAATACGCTTCAGTTCCTGCAAAGCGCCGCAGCGCCTGTCGCACTGTTCGCGCTTGGCGTGACGGTCGCGCTGCGTCCGTTCGACCGCGTGCCGTGGGAGGTGCCGGGGATCGTTGCAGTCAAGCTGATTCTGCATCCGCTGATCGTGTTCGGACTGCTGTTGCTGCTTGGACCGTTTCCGCCGCAATGGGCCGCCGCCGCATTGTTGCTGGCTTCACTGCCGCCCGCACTCAACGTGTTCGTGATCGCGCGTCAGTACGACACATGGATCGAACCCGCCTCGACCATGGTGCTGATCGGCACGTTCGTGTCGGTGGTGACGCTGACCAGCGTGATGTGGATGATCAAAAACGGCGTCGTGGTGTTTCCGTAACAACCCGTCAGCCTCGGGGCGAACGCGGAGATGCGGACGATCCATGCGCGTCTCCCATCTTGCATGAGGGTCGAAGAACCGTAAGTATCCCGCCAGCTTTCAAGTAACACTCCAGGGAATTCCACCAATGAAGTTCGATGACGTTATCCTCGGCCGCCGGAGCATCCGCGGATACAAGCCGGATCCGGTACCGCAGGCGCTGATTGCAGAAATCATCGGTCTGGCGATGCGCGCTCCGTCGTCGATGAACACCCAGCCCTGGAATTTCTACGTCGTCACCGGCGAACCGCTCAACCGAATCCGCGCCGGAAATACCGAGCGGATGCTGGCCGGCGTGCCGCAATCGCGCGAATTCCGCACCGGTCAGGCCTTTGCAGGTCACCACCGCGACAGGCAGGTCGGCGTTGCCAAGCAATTGTTCTCCGCAATGGGGATCGCGCGCGACGACAAGGATATGCGGCAGGACTGGGTGCTGCGTGGCTTCCGTCAATTCGATGCGCCTGTCTGTGTCATCGTGACTTACGATCGCGTGCTGGATGGCAGCGACGATACGCCGTTCGATTGCGGCGCTGTGGCGACCGCTTTGGTCAATGCCGCCTGGTCGCGCGGACTGGGGGCTGTGATCAACAGTCAGGGCATCATGCAATCACCGGTGGTGCGCGAGCATGCGGGAATAGCCGACGATCAGGTCATCATGAAGAGCATCGCACTGGGCTGGCCGGATGAAAGCTTCCCGGCAAATGCGGTCGTGTCCGAACGAAAGTCGGTCGAAGAAGCCACGGTGTTTGTCGGATTCAACTAACCCCTAACGTCCGCGCCACGACGGCGACAATCCCTCGCGCATCGCAAGGCGGCGGATCGGGCCGACACGATCCAGCAGATGCATGCCTGCGGCGCGCAGCGATTGCGCGGGCAGGAAGTCGCTCAGGAGTGTGCGGTTCGCCATGTCCACCGCGAAGGTGCGGCTGAAGACGTCGGCGCGGCGAGCGCGGGCGTAAGCCTGCAACACCGCGTCATCGCCGGGATCGGTGCCCATCAACAGCGCATCGCGCACGACATGAGCGAGATCGCCGGCGTCGCGCAGGCCCATGTTGAGACCCTGCGCGCCGATCGGCGGCAAAACGTGTGCGGCTTCACCGACCAGCGCGATGCGTTTGGCGGCCAGATGATCGGGATTCTCAATCGCCAGCGGAAACACGTGACGCCCCGGCGCAATGGTCAGCTTGCCGAAGATCGAATGCGATTGTTGTTCGGTGGCAAGGGCGAGTGCGGCATCGTTCATACTCTTCAAGCGTTCGGCTTCGTCAGGCTTGACCACCCAGACCACGCTCGATCGTTCGCCTGGCAGGGGCACGAACACGCATGGGCCTGACTCGGTGTGAAACTCGGTCGAGCAGTTTCCGTGCGTGCGCGCGTGCGTGACGTTCAATGTCAGCGCCGACTGGCCGAGGTCACGGCGCTTGACGCCGATGCCTGCGGCTTCGCGGCACAGCGAATGACGTCCGTCCGCGCCGACGACCAGCGACGCTTCAAGCGACTGGCCTTGCTTCGTGGTGATCGTGACGGCGGACTCGCCGGTGACAACCGACTGGGCTTCGTCATCGACACGCACGAGGTTTTGCAATTCGGCAGCGCGAGCTTCCATCGCAACCATCAGTATGCGGTTCTCGATATTGTAGCCGAACGCCTCCATGCCGATTTCATCGGACGTGAATTTCACTTCCGGCGAACGGATCAGCCGGCGCGTGTCGTCCACCAGCCGCATCGTGCGCAACGCTGCGGAATCGGCGCTGCAACGCTGCCAGACATCCAGCGATTCGAGAAAGCCGACCGAGCCGCCGAGCAGGGCCGTGGTCCGGTTGTCGGCATAGGGCGAGCGGCGCGCGATCAGCACGGTCTCGACGCCTGCCTGCGCCAGCGCGATGGCGGCGGCGAGGCCGGCAGGTCCACCGCCGACAACGGCGGCCTGATAAACGGGGGAAACAGGGTCGGTCATGGCGTATCTATGGTCGGATTTGCCGGGTGTCACAATCGATTTCAGGTTACCACCATGACCGGCATTTAAGGCAATTCCGGCGCGCGATTTCGTCACACACGAAACGGCGGGCGGGTATGCAATCCGGCGGGAATCCTGATAGTCACACATGGCATGACTGAGCCCGGCCCGCAGGACCAGCCCCCGTTTCCCGCCAAAATGCGCATGCGCGCATTCGGCGTTCACATTTTTACGGCATTGGGCGGCGCGATTGCGCTGATCGCGATGCTGGAGGCGGTGCGGGAGCACTGGGCCGGGATGTTCGGCTGGCTCGGGCTGGCGCTGCTGATCGACGGCCTCGACGGACCGCTGGCGCGGCGGCTCAATGTCGGCGAGGTGCTGCCGAACTGGTCGGGCGACACGCTCGATCTGGTGGTGGATTTCCTCACTTACGTGTTCGTTCCGGCCTATGCGATCACAGCCAGCGGCCTGCTGATCCCATTGGCGACTTATGTGCTCGGCGGCGCCATCGTCATTTCGGGCGCGCTGTACTTCTCCGACCGCCGGATGAAAACCGACGACAATCATTTTCGCGGGTTTCCGGCGTTGTGGAATGGGGCTGCGTTCTATCTGTTTTTGCTGAAACCGCCGGCTGCGGTCGGCAGCATCGCGCTTGCCATTCTGGTGGCGCTGACCTTCGTGCCGTTCAATGTAATGCATCCGCTGCGCACCACACGCTTTCGCGCGCTGAATATCGCGTTGCTGGTGGTCTGGGCGGCGCTCGCAATAATCGCAATCGCGCGCAATTTCGAAGTGTCGATATGGGTCACCGCCGGACTCTGCGCCATCGGCGTGTATATCCTGCTGAGTGACGTGTTAATCAAAATGTTCGCTGGAAACCGCACATGATGGACTTACTGACCAGCCCCGAAGCATGGGCCGCATTGCTGACATTGACTGCGCTCGAGATCGTGCTCGGCATCGATAACGTGATCTTCCTGTCGGTGATCGTGTCGCGGATTCCGGCGGCGCAGGCGGAGAAGGCGCGAAAAATAGGCCTCGCGCTGGCGCTGGTGTTCCGGATCGCGCTGCTGAGTATTCTGGTCTGGTTGATCGGCCTGACCGAACCCGTCATCACCGTCGGCAAGTTCGCGTTGTCGTGGCGCGATATAATCCTCATCTTCGGCGGTCTGTTCCTGATTGCGAAAGCGACACACGAAATTCACGCCGAAGTCGAGGCGAAGGACAAGGAAGACAGCGCGAAGGCAACGCCAAGCGCATTCTTTTGGGTGATCGTGCAGATCATCATTATCGATCTGGTGTTCTCGATCGATTCCATCATCACCGCCATCGGCATGGTGCAGGACATTGAAATCATGATCGCGGCGGTCATCATCGCCGTCGGTGTGATGTACGTGTCGTCGGGACCGGTTGCGGCGTTCGTGAAGGAGCATCCCACGACCAAGATGCTGGCGCTGGCGTTCCTCGTCCTGATCGGCGTGGCGCTGGTTGCGGACGGTTTCCATTTCCATATTCCGCGCGCGTTCATCTACGTGGCGATCTGCTTCTCGGCGGCGGTGGAGTTCTTCAATATCCTGGCCAAGCGCAACCGCAAGAAGCGCGTGAATAGCGCAACCGGGTAAGGCGCGGCGTTGGTCCGCGTTGACAATTTGCGTCCGATGGACTTGGCTCCCGGCTCAGGTCGATAACGAAAAGGCTCGGGAGAAACCATGACCAAGGCTGTGCGCGTCCATCAGGTGGGCGGTCCGGAAGTGATGATCTATGAGGACGTCGATGTGCCCGCACCCGGCACCGGCGAGGTCCGTATCCGCCAGCATGCCATCGGCCTGAACTTCATCGATACGTACTACCGCACCGGTCTCTACAAGGCGCCGGGCCTGCCGTTCATTGTCGGCAACGAAGCTTCCGGCGAAGTGATCTCCACCGGACCGGGCGTCACCAATTTTCATCCGGGCGACCGCGTTGCGTATTATTTCAACCTCGGCGGCTACGCGACCGAGCGCAACATTCCCGCCGACAAGCTGGTGAAGCTGCCGGATCACATCTCCCACGAGCAGGCAGCGGTGCTGATGCTCAAGGGACTGACGGTCTGGTACCTGCTGCACAAGACTTTCAAGATCGAACCCGGCCATCGCGTCCTGATCCATGCGGCCGCAGGCGGCATCGGGCTGCTCGCCTGCCAGTGGGCGAAGGCGCTCGGCGCAAATGTGATCGGCACCGTCGGCACCGAGGAGAAGGCGAAGCTGGCGCTGGCCAATGGCTGTGACCACGTCATCCTCTACAACAAGGAAGATTTCGCGGAGCGGGTGAAGCAGATCAGCCGCGGCGAGTTGTGCGACGTGGTCTATGACGGCGTCGGCAAGGACACGTTCGCCGGATCGCTGAAGTCGCTCAGGAAGCGCGGCATGTTCGTGTCGTTCGGCAACGCCTCAGGGTCCGTGCCGCCGTTCTCGATCGCTGAACTGAACAATCACGGCTCGCTGTTCGCGACGCGGCCGAAGCTCAACGACTATGTCGGAACGCGCAAGGAATTGATGGAAGGCGCCGACACGCTGTTCGCCGCCGTCATCAGCGGCACGCTGCATGTGCCGATCAATCACGCCTATGCGCTGAAGGATGCGCAGAAGGCGCATCGCGATCTAGAAAGCCGCGTGACCACAGGCTCGGGGATTTTGAAGCCGTAAGGTTTAGAACCCGGCGACCGTCCCGTGCAGGTCGTACTGATCCGCGCGGTCGATCTTCGCAGTCACAATGTCGCCGACCTTCAGCGGACGGCGGCTTGAGACGTAGACCGATCCGTCAATCTGCGGCGCGTCGGCCTTGGAGCGGCCCTTCGAGACGGTCGGGCCGACTTCATCGATGATGACCTGCTGGCGGGTGCCGACCTTGCGCTTCAATCGTTGCGCGGAAATCTTCTGCTGCCGTGCCATCAGGGCATTCCAGCGCGCGGTCTTGATCTCTTCCGGCACCGGGTTCTCGATGGCGTTCGAGGTGGCACCTGCAACCGGCTCGTACTTGAAGCAGCCGACGCGGTCGATCTGCGCTTCGTCGAGCCAGTCGAGCAGATACTGAAAATCGGAATCGGTTTCGCCGGGAAAGCCGACGATGAAGGTCGAGCGCAATGTCAGATCGGGACATTCCTCGCGCCACTTCTTGATGCGCGCGAGCGTCTTGTCCTGTGCGGCCGGGCGGCGCATCTGCTTCAGCACGTCGGGCGAGGCGTGCTGGAACGGGATGTCGAGATAAGGAAGAACCTTGCCTTCGGTCATCAGGCTGATGACCTCGTCGACATGCGGGTAGGGGTAGACGTATTGCAGCCGCACCCATGCACCGAGTTCGCCGAGTTCGCGTGACAGGTCGAAAAATTTCGCGCGGACTTCGCGGTCCTTCCAGATGCTGGTCGCATACTTGATGTCGACGCCGTAGGCCGAGGTGTCCTGCGACACCACCAGCAATTCCTTGACGCCGGCGGCGACGAGCTTCTCGGCTTCGAGCAGCACGTCCTTGGCAGGCCGTGACACCAGATCGCCGCGCAGCTTCGGGATGATGCAGAAGGTGCAGCGGTTGTTGCAGCCCTCGGAAATTTTCAGGTACGCGTAATGGCGCGGCGTCAGCTTGATGCCTTGCGGCGGCACCAGATCGAGATGCGGATTGTGCAACGGCGGCAGCGCGCGATGCACGGCGTCCATGACGCTCGCATATTGCTGCGGTCCGGTGATCGACAGCACGTTGGGATAGGCTTTTTCGATCTGCTCAGGCTCGGCTCCCATGCAGCCGGTCACGATCACCTTGCCGTTCTGGGCCATGGCCTCGCCGATGGCGCCAAGAGACTCTTGTTTTGCACTGTCGAGGAAGCCGCAGGTGTTGACGATCACAAGATCCGCGCCGTCATGTTTCCGCGCCAGCTCGTAGCCTTCGGCGCGCAGGCGCGTAATGATGCGCTCGGAGTCCACCAAGGCTTTGGGGCATCCGAGCGACACAAAACTGACTTTTGGGGCGACGCCCTGTTCCATAGTTTCCGACCTAATAGGAGAACGCAGGAGCTATCCCTGATTACCTACAAATACAAGGCTTTAAGCCTGGCAGGGGTGCATGCTATGGTTGTTCCGCCGGAATGTGAGTGCTGAATGGCTGCGGATTCGTCGTTCAAGATCGTTATCGTCGACGAAAGCCCGATCAGAGCTGCAATCCTCAAGGAGGGGCTGCGCGACGCGGGCTTTACCAGCGTCGAACACATTCCCGAGATGCACAATCTCCTGGCGCGGATTTATGCGCTCGATCCCGATGTGATCCTGATCGATCTCGAAAACCCGAGCCGCGACGTCCTTGAACAGATGTTTCAGGTCAGCCGCGCGGTGCGCCGGCCGATCGCCATGTTCGTGGATCAGAGCGACGCCGCTTCGATCCAGCAGTCGGTCGAAGCCGGGGTATCGGCCTACATCGTCGACGGCCTGCGGAAGGAGCGGATCAAGCCGATCCTCGACCTGTGCATTTCCCGTTTCAACGCTTTCTCCAAGTTGCAGGATGAACTGGACCGCACCAAGTCGGCGCTGGAGGACCGCAAAATTCTCGACCGCGCCAAGGGTTTGCTGATGAAGGCGAAAGGCCTCACCGAGGAGGAGGCCTATGTCCTGATCCGGTCCACGGCGATGCGCGAGAAAAAGAAGATCGGCGAAATCGCCCAATCGATCATTACAGCGGCGGAGTTGTTGAAATGAC
>CALRLJ020000026.1:0-17474 GCA_943368635.1 Sediminibacterium ginsengisoli
CAGGGTATTAACTCCGCCGACGATCAGCATTGTCGTACCCGTCAAGGACGAGGAAAAGACGCTCGCGCCGCTGGTGGAGAAAATCGCAATTGCGATGTCCCGGCACTCCGAATTGACTTACGAGATCATTTTTGTCGACGACGGAAGCATCGATGCTTCGTGGCCGATCATGCAGTCTCTTGCCAATAGCGACAGGATGGTCCGCGCGGCGCGCCTTCGGCGCAACTTCGGCAAGGCCGCAGCCCTTTCGATCGGGGCAGAGAAAGCGCGCGCCAGTATCGTTGTGACGATGGATGCCGACCTTCAGGACGAGCCCGAGGAAATTGGCAATCTATTCGCCAGGCTGAATGAAGGCTGGGACATGGTGTGCGGCTACAAGAAAAATCGCCGCGACCCGCTTTCGAAGCGCCTGCCCTCAAAGCTGTTCAATTTCGTTACTGCCCGCCTGAGCGGGCTGTCGCTGCGTGATTTCAACTGTGGGCTAAAAATCGCCAAGCGCGAGATTTTTCTTCAAATTCCGCTCTATGGCGAGTTGCATCGCTATATTCCGGCGCTGGCCCACAATCTCGGCTACCGCGTCACCGAACTCCCGGTGCTGCACCATCCGCGCATCGCGGGACGAACCAAATATGGCGCCGAGCGGCTCGTGCGCGGCCTGCTCGACTCGCTCACCGTCTTGATGATCGGACGTTACGGATTGCGTCCCGGACATTTCTTCGGAGGCCTCGGGATCGCAGCCGGCTTTGCCGGTTTTGTCATTCTCGCTTATCTGACCGGGATCTGGACATTCGCTCATCAGGCGATCGGCCATCGGCCGCTGCTGCTGCTGGGTATCATGCTGGAAATCTTGAGCGCGCAACTCATCGCGCTGGGTCTGGTCGCGGAGCTCATCATCAGTCGCACGCCCGAGTCCCGCAAATCCATTCTGATCGCGGAAGAGGCCCCGTCAGGCGAAACGGCACAGGCGGCACCGAAAACTGCCTGCGTGGCGAACTAAACCGCAGCGACGCGGCCAAGGAATTCCGAGTGTCCACTGCAAAAGGCTTGTATCTCAAAACGATCCGAACGGCGCGGCGCGGCGCGTCAGCGTTCGGTGTTCTCAAGTTCCTGGAGAACAGGCGCGGCACACGCGCCGCTCTTTGGCTGCGCTCGTTGTTTGCCATCTACGATTTGGACGACATGGTCCATCTCGACCTGCCTTGGTGGACATTTTCCGCGATCGACCGCGTGGAAGAATTTCTGGCGCAGCACCCGCAGGCCCGCGTATTCGAATACGGCAGCGGATCGAGCACGATCTGGCTGGCCAAACGCGCCGGAACGGTCGAGAGCGTGGAACACGATCCGGACTGGACGGCGCAAATGGAGCCGCACGTCCGGCGACATCCGAATATCCGATTGCGCACCATCGTCCCGACGCAGTCCGCGACCCCTGACTGTGCGTCAGAGAAAGCAGGATGGCAGGGTTTCGATTTCAGCAGCTATGTGCATGCCATCGACAACACCGACGCTTATGATCTGATCGTCGTGGACGGTCGCGCGCGAAGCGACTGCCTGAAGGCGGCCTTACCCCACCTGCGTCCAGGCGGGCTGATTGTTTTCGATGACAGCTACCGCAACCGCTATCAAACCGCTCTTCGCGGGTGCGATCTGGTACGCTTCGATGCCCGCGGCCTCAGCCCCGGCCTGCCCTATGCCAGCACCACGACATTGCTTGCGGATAACCCGGCGGCGCCGATGGGCTTTGGTGCCGCCGGCGGCTAGCGCCACCGATCCAGAGCACGACAATCTGTTGCCCGCTTCGTTGTCTTAGGCAACACTCCCGCTCCACGGGGGCCGCGTGGACATCAAGACCTCAGCCACGACCAGACTGACCGACGCGCAGCGCATCGACTGGCTGCGGCTGATCCGTTCCGACAATGTCGGGCCGCGCACCTTCCGCTCTCTCGTCAATCATTTCGGCAGCGCAAGCATCGCGCTCGACCGCCTGCCCGATCTGGCGCAGCGCGGCGGCGCCTCCAAGGTCGGGCGCATCTGCACGCAGGCCGAAGCAGAGCGCGAGATCGACAACAGCCGCCGCATCGGCGTCTCCCTGCTGGCACCAGGTGAATACGGCTATCCTCCGCGCCTTGCCCTGATCGACGACTCGCCGCCGCTGCTCGGCGTGCGCGGTGTCCTCAATGTGCAGACCCAGCCGATGATCGGCATCGTCGGCTCGCGCAACGCATCGGGTGCCGGACTGAAATTCGCGCAAACCATCGCGCGCGATCTGGGCAACGCCGGATTTGCAATCGCATCGGGATTGGCGCGCGGCATCGATCAGGCCGCACATCGTGTCACGCTCGAGACCGGCACAGTCGCGGTACTGGCGGGCGGGCACGACAAGATTTACCCGGCCGAACATGAAGACCTGCTGGCGGCGATCATCGCGTCAGGCAGCGGTGCGATTTCCGAAATGCCGCTCGGTCACGGCCCCCGCGCGCGGGACTTCCCCCGGCGCAATCGCCTGATCTCCGGCGTCGCGCTCGGCGTCGTGATTGTCGAGGCCGCGCATCGTTCGGGTTCGCTGATTACTGCGCGCTTCGCCAACGAACAGGGCCGCGAGGTGTTCGCCGTGCCCGGCTCGCCGCTCGATCCGCGCGCGGCCGGGACCAACGATCTCATCAAGCAGGGTGCGACGCTGGTGACGGAAGCCGCCGACGTCATCAATGCGGTTCAGCCGATCATGGGACGACCGGTCGAATTGCCGATAAACGAATCCGACGAGCATCCTCTAAAGGGCGAGCCCGCCGCCAACGACCGCGCGCGCATTGTCAATCTGCTCGGCCCCTCGCCGATCGGCATCGACGATCTCATTCGGATGACCGATGTGTCCCCCGCCGTGGTGCGCACCGTCCTGCTGGAGCTTGAACTCGCAGGACGGCTGGAACGCCACGGCGGCGGAATGATCTCTCTTCTGTAGAGATTATCCGCGATAGATCGGCGCGCCGGCGGGAGACGCCGTTGATCCGCCATCGACGAAGATTTCCTGGCCCTGCACATGCGCCGCATCGTCAGATGCAAGGAACAGCACGGTCTTGGCGATGTGATCGACTTCACCCATACGGCCCATCGGCGTGCTGGCGGAAATACGCTTTTCGAGCATCTTCTCGGCTTCAGGTGTGGCGATCCCCGGCCCCCAAATCGGTGTGCGCGTGCCGCCCGGTGCAACAACGTTGACGCGGATGCCGCGCGGCGAAAGCTCGGACGCCATCACGCGTGCCATCGCACGCACGCCGGCCTTGGTCGCAGCGTAAGCCGAGTAACCCGGATTGCCGAGCACCGAGATGACCGAGCCGTTGAGGATGATCGAGCCGTCGTCGTTGAGATGCGGCACGGCGGCCTGCACCGTGAAGAACACAGCGGTGAGATTGGTCCTGATGACGTTTTCGAACGCCGCAAGCGTGGTGCCGCCAACCGGTGTGTTGCCCGCAATGCCCGCATTGGCAAACACGATGTCGAGCTTGCCGAATTTTTTCACCGCCTGAGCGACCGCACCTTCGAGTTGCGCGACATCGGTCGCGTCGGCTTTGATACCGAAACCGTTCGGCCCCAGTTCCGCTACTGCGGAATCGAGTTTGGCCTGATCCCGGCCCGTGATCGCCACACGGGCACCCTCGGCCACGAACAGCTTCGCGGTGGCTAGACCGATGCCGCTGTTGCCACCGGTGATGAATGCGATTTTGCGTTTAAGCCTCACGGAACGCTCCTGTTTTGGTTGCCTGACATTGGTTTCATAATAAAACTACACTTGCAGATAGCGCCGACAGTTCTATAATGCAACCAGAATTTGCGAGATTGGAGGTCAGACCGTGAAACGCAAGAGTCTTCAGGGCGATGCCTGCCCCATCGCACGAACGCTGGACGTGATCGGTGACTGGTGGTCGCTGCTGATTATTCGCGATGCACTGATCGGCGCGCGGCGCTTCAGCCAGTTCCAGAAAAACCTCGGCGTAGCTAAAAACATCCTAACCACCCGGCTGCGGACCCTGGTGGCGCAAGGGATTCTTGAGGTGAAGCCCGCGTCCGATGGCAGCGCCTATCAGGACTACATACCGACCGCAAAGGCGCGCGCGCTGTTCCCTGTGCTGGTCGCGTTGCGCCAGTGGGGTGAGGAATATGCTTTTGCGTCAGGCGAGAATTTCACCGCGCTGGTTGATCGAAAGGACGAGCAACCGCTCCGGAAACTGGAGATCCGGGCACACGACGGCCGCCTCCTCAATCAGACCGACACCCGGATCGCAGGTTCCATGTTCGGCTAGGTTTTCCGGCTAGAACTTGCCGGGTTTCGTCTGACGGCGGGCCGCATCGGACGCCTCTAGCTCCGCCATCTCCAGCAAATGCGTCAGGATATCCAGACCATGTCGCCGCGAGAGCTGTGACAACTCCATAACCGACTCGGAAATGAAACTCGCCGCCTCGGCCGGACTGCCATCCTTGGCGGCGGCATCTGCCTGCGAGACATCGCTGCGGCTGCTGCGAGCGGCCATTCACGCGAACCTTCCAGCGCGAGAATCGATCAATTTAAGAGCGTTTTATGAGAATACCCGCATAGAGAGCACAACCACAAGTACACATTAACTACAACCATTGCGTGAAATGCGGCGCTGAGACCGGACCGATCACCAGATCCCGATTTGACAGCGGACCGCCTTTTACCCATGTATCGGGCAAGCCAGCCTGATGGAATCTCGCGATTCCGGCCTGCGTATCCCCGTTAAGTCATTGGAATAAAATGAATCTCGTCATTGTCGAGTCGCCTGCGAAGGCCAAGACGATCAACAAGTATTTGGGCTCCTCCTACGAGGTTTTGGCCTCATACGGTCATGTCCGAGACCTTCCGGCCAAGAATGGATCGGTCGATCCGGACGCAGATTTCCAGATGATCTGGGAAAACGATCCGAAGGCCGCCGGCCGTCTCAATGACATCGCCAAGGCGCTTAAGGGTGCCGACAAACTGATCCTCGCAACCGACCCTGATCGCGAAGGCGAAGCCATTTCCTGGCACGTCCTTGAGATCATGAAGCAGAAGCGTGCGCTCAAGGATCAGAAGATCGAGCGCGTCGTCTTCAACGCCATTACCAAGCAGGCCGTCACCGAGGCCATGAAGAACCCGCGCGAGATCGACGGGGCGCTGGTTGATGCCTATCTGGCGCGCCGCGCGCTGGATTATCTGGTCGGCTTCACCCTCTCCCCCGTACTGTGGCGCAAGTTGCCCGGCGCGCGTTCCGCCGGCCGCGTGCAGTCCGTTGCTCTGAGACTGGTCTGCGACCGCGAACTCGAAATCGAAAAGTTCGTGCCGCGCGAATACTGGTCGCTGCTCACCACGCTGGCGACGCCGCGTGGTGAATCTTTCGAGGCGCGCCTGGTCGGCGCCGACGGCAAAAAAATTCAGCGTCTGGACATCGGCACCGGTGCGGAAGCCGAAGACTTCAAGAAGGCGATCGAGGCCGCGAACTTCACCGTTAGCGCGGTCGAAGCCAAGCCGGCGCGCCGCAATCCGCAATCCCCGTTCACGACATCGACATTGCAGCAGGAAGCCAGCCGCAAGCTTGGTTTCGCGCCCGCGCACACCATGCGCATCGCGCAACGTCTTTATGAAGGTATCGACATCGGCGGCGAAACCACCGGCCTCATTACTTATATGCGTACTGACGGCGTGCAGATCGATCCGTCCGCCATTACGCAAGCCCGCAAGGTGATCGGAGAGGACTACGGCAAGGCTTACGTGCCGGATTCCCCGCGCCAATACACCTCAAAGGCGAAGAACGCACAGGAGGCGCACGAAGCCATCCGCCCGACCGACCTGTCGCGTCGACCTTCATCGCTGAAGGCAAGACTCGATAACGATCAGGCCCGGCTCTACGATTTGATCTGGATGCGCACGGTCGCAAGCCAGATGGAATCCGCCGAGATGGAGCGTACCACCGTCGACATCACGGCGAAGGCTGGCGCGCGCGCGCTTGAGTTGCGCGCCACCGGCCAGGTCGTGAAGTTCGACGGCTTCCTTGCCGTGTATCAGGAAGGCCGCGACGACGACGACGATGACGAGGACAGCAAGCGCTTGCCCGTGATCAACCACGGCGAAGCGCTCAAGCGCGAAAGCCTCAACGTCACCCAGCATTTTACCGAACCTCCGCCGCGCTTCTCGGAAGCCTCGCTGGTCAAGCGCATGGAGGAACTCGGCATCGGCCGTCCTTCCACCTATGCGTCGATCATTCAGGTGCTGAAGGATCGCGGTTATGTGAAGCTCGAGAAGAAGCGCCTGCACGGCGAGGATAAGGGCCGCGTCGTGGTGGCCTTCCTTGAGAATTATTTCGCGCGTTACGTCGAGTTCGATTTCACCGCCGGCCTCGAAGAAAAGCTCGACAAGATTTCGAACAACGAAATCTCGTGGAAGCAGGTGCTGGCTGATTTCTGGAAAGACTTCATCGGCGCCGTCAACGACATCAAGGATGTCCGCGTCACCGAAGTGCTTGACGTGCTCGACGCGATGCTCGGCGAGCACATCTATGAACCCCGTGCCGACGGCGGCGATCCGCGCCAGTGTCCGAGCTGTGGCAACGGCAAGCTCAATCTGAAAGCCGGCAAGTTCGGCGCGTTCGTCGGCTGCTCGAACTATCCCGAATGCCGCTACACGCGTCCCCTCGCCGCCTCCAGCGGATCGAGCGACCGTCCGCTTGGCAAAGACCCGGTGTCGGGCCTTGAAGTTGCGGTCAAGGCTGGGCGTTTCGGTCCCTACATCCAGCTCGGCGACGCCAAGGACTATGGCGAAGACGAGAAGCCGAAGCGCGCGGGGATTCCGAAGAACATGTCGCCCGCCGACGTTGAACTCGAACTTGCGCTAAAGTTGCTGTCGCTACCGCGCGATATTGGACCACATCCGGAAGACGGCGAAGTGATTACCGCTGGCATCGGCAGGTTCGGCCCGTTCGTGCGCCACGGCAAGACATACGCCAGCCTCGAAGCGGGTGACGATGTCTACCACGTCGGTCTCAATCGCGCGGTGACACTGATCGCAGAGAAAATCGCCAAGGGTCCAAGCCGCCGCTTCGGTGCCGATCCAGGCACGCCGGTCGGCGAATACCCCGCGCGTGGCGGAACCATCTTGCGAAAGAAGGGCCGTTACGGTGCCTACGTCACCATCGACGGTATCAACGCAACAATTCCCGACAGCATCGAGCCGGAGAAGCTCACGCTTGCCGAGGCCATCGCGTTGATCGAAGAGCGCGCCACCAAGGGCGGCGGTAAGCCGAAGCGCGCGGCCAAGAAGGCAACGAAGAAGAAGGCTGCCAAGCCTGCGGCTGGTGCCAACGGCGCAGTGGCGTCCGAGGCGCCTGCGAAGAAACCTGCCGCCAAGAAGAAGGCAGTCTCAAAGAAAGCTGCGCCGAAGAAAGCAGCAGCCGAACCTGTCTCGCTGAAGGATGCTAAAGCCAAGGCCCAGGTCGCAAAGGTCGCCGCTGCCAAGGTCACCAAGGTCGCGGAAAAGAAGAGCGCCGGTAAAGCACGCGGATAATGAAAAAGAAAAGCGACGCGACCACTGCCTTTCCCGACAGAGAGAGCATCGTCGCGTTCGTCAAGGCGCAACCCGGTGAAGCCGGGACGCGCGAATTGGCGCGGCATTTCGGATTGAAGAACGAGTCACGCGCCGCACTTCGGCGCATCCTGCGCGAGCTTGCCGACGAAGGCGTGATCGAGAAACGCGGCAAGAAGGTCGCAGAACCGAAATCGCTGCCGCCAACCATCGTTGCCGACATCACGGGCCGCGACAGCGACGGCGAACTGATTGCAACCCCTGCCGAATGGCTCGAGGAAACCGACGGCCCTGCCCCGGTCATCCGCATTCATGTCCCGCGCAAGGCAGCACCCGGCACCGCTGCCGGTGTTGGAGATCGTGCGCTGCTGCGCATCGAGAAGCCCGACAACAAGCATGAAAAGACCTATCGCGGCCGCGTCATCAAGCTGCTCGACAAAGCCAGAAACCGCGTGCTTGGAATTTTCCGCACGCTGCCGAATGGCGACGGACGTCTGATCCCAATCGACAAGAAACAGGTCGGCCGCGAACTGGCGATCGCTGTCGCCGACGCAAACGGCGCGCAGGACGGCGACTTGATCAGTGTCGAACTGATGCGCTCGCGCGGCTACGGGTTGCCATCCGGCCGGGTAAAAGAACGCCTCGGCTCGCTCAAGACCGAGAAGGCTGTCAGCCTGATCGCGATCCATGCGCACGAAATCCCGCAGGAATTTCCTGCCGATGTCATCGCCGAATCCGAAGCTGCCAAACCCGCCACGCTCAACGGGCGCGAGGACTGGCGCGACGTACCGCTCGTCACCATCGATCCACCGGATGCGAAGGACCATGACGATGCGGTCCACGCGGAACTGGACAGCGATCCGAATAACAAGGGCGGATACATCGTCAATGTCGCGATTGCCGATGTCGCGTTTTATGTGCGGCCGCAATCGCCATTGGACCGTGAGGCGCTCAAGCGCGGCAACTCGGTATATTTCCCCGACCGCGTTGTGCCGATGCTGCCCGAGCGCATTTCGAACGACCTTTGCTCCTTGAAGCCAAGCGAGCCGCGCGGCGCGCTGGCCGTGCGGATGGTGATCGACAAGGACGGCCGCAAGCGCTCGCACACTTTTCATCGCGTGTTGATGCGGTCCGCAGCGAAACTGAATTACGCGCAGGCACAAGCCGCCATCGACGGGCGTCCCGACGACACCACCGGCCCCCTGCTCGACTCGATTCTGAAACCGCTGTACGACGCCTATGCGCTGGTGAAGCGTGCACGCGACGAGCGCGATCCGCTCGATCTCGACTTGCCGGAACGCAAGATTCTCCTGAAGGCTGACGGCATCGTCGATCGCGTGGTGACGCCGGAGCGGCTCGATGCCCACCGGCTGATCGAGGAGTTCATGATCCTCGCCAACGTCGCTGCGGCGGAAACGCTTGAGAAGAAAGCCTTGCCGCTGATCTATCGCGTGCATGACGAGCCGACTGTCGAGAAAGTTCACAACCTTCAGGAATTCCTGAAAACCCTCGACATCTCGTTTGCGAAAACCGGCGCATTGCGGCCGGCGCTGTTCAACCGCGTGCTTGCGCATGTCAAAGGCCACGACTCGGAACCGCTGGTGAATGAAGTCGTCCTGCGCTCGCAGGCGCAGGCGGAATACTCCGCAGACAACTACGGCCACTTCGGCCTGAACCTGCGGCGTTACGCTCATTTCACTTCGCCTATCCGCCGATACGCGGATCTTATCGTGCATCGCGCGCTGATCCGTGCGTTGGGACTCGGCGAAGGCGCCATGCCCGACACCGAGACGTTTGAAACGCTGAGCGAAGTGGCTGCGGCAATTTCGCTCACGGAGCGCCGCGCGATGAAAGCCGAGCGCGAGACCGCCGACCGGCTGATCGCCCACTTCCTCGCCGATCGCATCGGCGCGACCTTCGATGGTCGCATTTCCGGCGTGACGCGTGCAGGATTGTTCGTAAAACTGACCGATACCGGGGCCGACGGCCTGATTCCCGTCCGCACGCTGGGAAGCGAATATTACAACTACGATGAGACCCGCCACGCCCTGATCGGATCGCGCAGCGGTGCCATGCATCGATTGGGTGACGTGGTGCAGGTTCGTCTGGTAGAAGCTGCGCCAGTGGCCGGTGCGTTGCGGTTCGAGCTGCTGTCCGAAGGACGAACCGCTCCACGCGGGGGCCGCATTCGCGACAGCCGCGCCGGGAAGCCTCACGCAGGCGGCAAGACCCGGCCAGGCCGCGACAAGAGCAGGAAGAAACAGCGCAAGCCTTCCGGCAGCAAGGCGCGCAAATCGAAAAAGAAGGGATGATGTCCCTTCGCAGGAGAGATCATGGAAAGCCGCACGATGCCCGCAGCGACATGGACCCCCGCCTTACCGTCATTGGCCAAGCGCGATGTCTGGCAGGCGATGGCGCGCGGTCTGCGCTGCCGTTGCCCCAACTGCGGTGAAGGCAAGATCTTCCGGGCTTTCCTGAAAGTCGCGGATAATTGTTCGGAATGCGGACAGGATTTCAGCGGCCATCGCGCTGACGATCTCCCGGCCTATCTGGTGATCGTCGTCGTCGGGCATATCATCGTGCCAATTGCGCTCTGGATCGAAACCAATTACGCGCCATCGATGCTGCTGCAACTGGCGTTCTATTTGCCATTCACGCTGATCGCATCGTTGTTGCTGTTGCAACCTGTCAAGGGTGCCGTGGTAGGATTACAGTGGGCGTTCCGGATGCATGGCTTCGATGAGAGTCGCCCAGCCGATGTTGAAGAAGGCACGGTTGCCGCCAAGCTTAACGTGGTGAAATGAGCGCTCCCGAAAAAGAAGAAAAGGAAGACGACAGTCATCCTTACCGCCGCCCGAAAGATGCAGCGACGCTGATCCTGGTCGATCGCAGCGGAAGCGTGCCCAGGGTTCTGGTCGGCAAGCGGCATGACAACGTGATTTTCATGCCGGGCAAGTTCGTATTCCCCGGCGGGCGCGTCGATGCTAATGACAATCGAATTCCCGTCGCCGCCGACATCCCCAAGGCACTCGAGAAGAAGCTGACCGGGGGCAGTCCGAAGATTGCGCCTGCCCGCGCCCGCGCCTTGGCTGTCGCCGCCATTCGCGAAGCTTGCGAGGAAACCGGGCTTTGCCTCGGCCGCAAGACCGCGCGCATGAATGGCACGGCGGCGAAGCTGACCGGCGAATGGAAACCTTTTGCCGAAGCGGGATTGCTGCCCGACCCGTCCGGACTGTTTTTGATTGCCCGCGCGATTACGCCGCCCGGCCGAGTCCGGCGGTTCGACACCCGCTTCTTTACAGCTGACGCGTCGGCTATCGCCCACCGCGTCGAAGGCGTCGTCCATGCCGATGCCGAACTTGTTGAGCTTGTGTGGGTCGAACTTGGCTCGCTGTCTCTCGCCGATCTCCACCAGATGACCAAGATGGTGTTGCGCGAACTGGATCAGCGGCTGGCGCAGGGGCCGCTGTCCCATGCGGCGGAGGTGCCGTTTTTCCACTTCTATAGCGGCAAGATGCAGCGGGACGTGATCTAAGCCTGACGGCGGAGTCGCCATGACGACCGACATTGCACCGGAACTGTCGATCTCGGAGTGGCTCAATACCGACACGCCGCTTACGCTCACAGATCTTCGCGGGCGGCCGGTCCTGCTCCACGCGTTCCAGATGCTCTGTCCCGGCTGCGTATCGCATGGAACGCCGCAGACCCAGCGCGCGCACGATATGTTCCAGAATTCGGACCTGCAGGTCATCGGCCTGCACACCGTCTTCGAGCATCATGCCGCGATGACGCCGGTCTCGCTGAAGGCGTTCGTTCACGAGAACCGCCTCACCTTTCCGATCGGTGTGGATGTCGCCGGCGAAGACACGCCGATTCCGCTCACCATGGCCAACTACGGCATGCGCGGAACCCCCACCCTGATCCTGATCCGCCGGAACGGCACCGTGTATCATCACGGATTCGGGCAGCAGGACGATATGGCGGTCGGCGCGATGATCACCGCGGTGCTCGGCGAGACGTGATCCACAGGGTTATGGTTTCTTGCGCTCGCGCAGACTGATATGCTGCCCCTCGAAGGCGGCGGAACGTCCGCCGGGGATGAGCGAACCACAATTGTATGCGTACCGGTGCCGCCATATCGGTCGCCGCACATGTTGCGGCCCTGACAGCGTGTCTTGTGCTCGCGGGCGTGCGTCCGTTCGACCCGACGACGGCTGAAGCCATCACAGTCGATATTGTCGCGCCCGAAGATGCGCCGCCGCTCCCGAAGGAGCCTGACAAATACGACTTCCCGACACTGGACGAAAAATCACAAGAAAAGTCACAAGAGCAGGCTGCACAGAAGCCACAGGAATCGCAGCAGAAGCCGCCTCCAGAACAAGCTCCCGCCCCTGCTTCGAGTGCCGCTTCAAAGCCGAAACAAGACACGCAGCAGGCAGCACTCCAGCAGCCGCCGGCCGAACAATCGAGCCCCGCCGAACAGCCTAAACCTCCTGAACAGCAGGCGCAGCCTCAACAGCAACCGCCGCAACAAGCCCAACCGGAAGTGCCGACCGCGGCACCTGACATCACCACCAGGTTCGGCATGATGTTCACCCTGCCGGACGCGGGGGCAACTGGAGACTTCGACGCCAAGGCAACGGCCGCCGCCAATATCAAGGTCGAGGATGCCGCTGCGTTGCGCGCGCATCTCAAGACCTGTTCGACACTCCCGAAATCGGTATCGCCCTCCGATAACGTCTCAGTCGTGCTGCGTGTGGCGCTCCGAAAGGACGGTACGCTCGCAGCGGAACCCCTCTTGATCCAGGCTAGCGCGTCCGAGAAGGGGCCGGCGCTGATGCGGAGCGCCATCGATGCCCTGACCAAATGCCAGCCCTACGCCATGCTCCCGGCAGACCGCTATGACCAATGGCGGATGCTCGATCTCAGCTTCGCGCCCAAGGACTTCAAAGGCGGTTGAAGTTCCGCGAAGGCCGAAAAGCTTGCTTTTTAAGGGACCAAAGGCGCCCAAAACGCTCAAATAATGCACCCTAAAAACTTGACTTTGGGGCGTTCGAAGCTAGGTTGCGGCCAAATGCGGCTCGACCTGTCGGGCCTGCTCGCGATTCCCAAAATTCGAGGTTCTGAACATGGCCAAAGCGGTCACCATCAAGGTCAAGCTCGTTTCCAGCGCGGATACCGGCTTCTATTACGTCGCCAAGAAGAACTCGCGCACGATGACCGACAAGCTCGTGAAGAAGAAGTACGATCCGGTCGCGAAGAAGCACGTCGAGTTCCGCGAAGCCAAAATCAAGTAATTATTTCAATTACTTAGTTACGAAAATGGGGCCTTTCGGCCCCGTTTTGCGTTTAGAACGAGCCTGTCTTGGGTCTCAGGCTGCCGCGGCGACGACCCTGTTACGGCCATCGTTCTTGGCACGGTACAACGCCTGATCGGCACGCTTGAGCACAGCGCCGATCGCCTCGCCTTTGGTTTCCAGGGTCGAGATGCCGATCGAAATGGTCACCTCGATGCGCTTCGCACCCTTTTCGATTGAAAACGGCTCCCCGGCGATGGACCGGCGAAGACGCTCGGCGACCATTCCCGCCACGTGCAGGTCGGTCTCGGGCATCACGATCACGAATTCCTCGCCGCCGTAGCGGCAGGCGAGATCGATGCCGCGGATCGACTTGCGGATGCGGACCGCGAATTCGCGCAGCACGTCATCGCCGGCATCGTGACCGTAATTATCGTTGATCGATTTGAAGTAGTCGATGTCGAGCATCATCAGCGCCAACGGCTTGGCGCGCATCGCCGCCTGCTCCGCCAGCGTGGAGAGATGGCTTTCCATGTAACGGCGGTTATGCAGTCCGGTCAGCGGATCTGTAATCGCCATTTCGATGGAGTTTTGCACGTTATCGCGCAGATGATCGGTGTACCGTCGTTTGCGGATCTGGGTGCGCGCTCGCGCCAGCAACTCATTCTTATCCACTGGGCGCAGCAGGTAATCGTTGACGCCGATCTCGAGCCCGCGCAGCAACCGCGCATTGTTATCGGCGTCGGCAATGGCGAGAATCGGGACACTGCGCGTCCGCTCCAGCGAGCGCGCCTGGCTGCAAAGCCGCAGCCCGTCGAAATTCTCAAGTCCCAGCGACACGATCAGAAGATCATAATTGCCCTCTGCCGCGTGAAACACCGCCTCGGCGGGGTTCGGTTCGACATCGACGCTGTGTTCGGTGGCAAGCACCGGGGCCAACCGCTCATAGGACGACGGCCGGTCGTCCACCAGCAGAACGCGGCCGCCCTTCCCGGTATCGGCGACGGCGTCGCGCTCCGGCGCGTTGACGCCGATCTCGAGCGATGTAATCGCGCGCATCCGCAATTCGTCAGTCATCATTTTCAGCCGCGTCAGCGATCGCACGCGCGCGATCATGACGACGTCGGACACCGGCTTGGTGAGAAAGTCATCGGCGCCGGCATCGAGGCCGCGCACGCGATCGGACGGGCTGTCGAGCGCCGTCACCATGATCACTGGAATGAAATGGGTTTTTGGATTCGACTTCAGACGGCGGCAGACCTCGAATCCGTCGATGTCAGGCATCATGACGTCGAGCAGCACGATGTCGCATTCCGCGCGCTCACAAATCTCAAGCGCCTGCGTTCCGCAATTCGCCGTCACCACGTCGAAATATTCCGCGGACAGACGCGCCTCGAGCAGCTTTACGTTGGCGAGAACGTCGTCAACGACCAGAACGCGCGCGGACATCAAACTCTCCTAGCCGACAAACCGTCGAACCGTCTCAATAAACTTCCCAACCGAAATCGGCTTGGACAAATACGCTTCGCAACCGCCTTCGCGGATACGTTCTTCATCGCCTTTCATGGCAAAAGCCGTCACCGCGACCACAGGGATCGCACGCAGTTCGACATCCGCCTTGATCCAGCGTGTCACGTCGAGACCGGAAACTTCGGGAAGCTGAATATCCATGAGGATAAGATCGGGCCGGTGCTTGCGGGCGAGATCGAGTGCCTCAACCCCGTTGCGCGTGCCGACTGTCTGATACCCATGGGCCTCCAGCAGATCGCGAAAGAGCTTCATATTGAGCTCGTTGTCTTCCACGATCAGGACGGTTTTGGCCATCCTGGCCCTCCAATTTCCGAAAAATGCCCGTACGTGCTGAAACCATTGAATTCGCCACGCCACCGTGACTCGGGCATGATGGCTTAAAATAGAGACTATAGGTTACGGAAAGGCAAACACGACCGATGACAAAAGGCCCTTCGACCCCTCAGGAAGTAGCTGAATTTGTTGCGATTCAGGCCCTGTCCTTTCTCGCCTCCGAGCCTGAACGGCTAGGGTTGTTCCTGACCGAGAGCGGTATCGGGCCGCAGACACTTCGGACCTCGGCCGCCGACCCGAAATTCCTCGCCGGCGTGCTCGATTTCATCGTGCGCGATGACGCAACCGTGAAGGCCTTTGCCGACGCCTCGCAACTGACGCCGGAAGCCGTCGCCAATGCACGCGAGGTGCTGGACCCGCGCTGGGACTGATATGAACGACCGCCTGCCAGCCGTTTTGCCGGGCTTCTGCCGCGACTGCCTGTCGGACGCGGCCGGAAAGGCCTTGCGCTGCGCGGAGTGCGGTTCTCCCCGCCTCGTCCGGCATCGTACCCTCGGGGCACTTACGCTCGCGCATATCGATTGTGATGCGTTCTATGCAACCGTCGAGAAGCGTGACAATCCGGAGATCGCCGACAAGCCGGTCATCATCGGCGGCGGCAAGCGCGGCGTGGTGTCCGCAGCCTGCTACATCGCCCGCACGTATGGCGTGCGCTCGGCGATGCCGATGTTCAAGGCGCTCGACCTCTGCCCTTCGGCCATCGTCGTTCGCCCCGACATGGCGAAATACGTTCGCGTCGGGCGCGAAGTCCGCCATGCGATGATGGCGTTGACCCCGCTGGTCGAACCGCTCTCCATCGATGAAGCGTTTCTTGATCTGAGCGGCACTGAACTCGTGCACGGCATGATCCCGGCCAAGGTGCTGGCCCGGTTTGCATCCCAGGTCGAACGCGACATCGGCATCACCGTGTCGGTCGGCCTGTCCGCGAACAAGTTTGTCGCCAAGATTGCTTCAGACCTCGACAAGCCGCGCGGTTTCGCTGTGCTCGATCAGGACGAAGCGCGCACGATGCTCGCTGACAGGCCCGTGGGCTTCATTTATGGGGTCGGACCCGCCTCACAGGAAAAACTCTCGCAACGCGGCTTTCGTCTCATCAAGGATCTGCAAAGTGCCGACGAGACCGACCTGATGAAGCAATTTGGCTCCGAGGGGCGCCGACTGTGGCGGCTGGCGCGTGGTATCGACGATCGCAAAGTCATTGCCGATCGTGGCGCTAAGACGATTTCAAACGAAACCACGCTGGAAACCGATGTCCGGGATTTTCCGACGCTGGAAAAGATCCTGTGGCGGCTCTGCGAGAGAGTGTCCTCGCGCCTTAAGAGTAGTGACCTTTCCGGCTCTACCATTACGCTGAAACTGAAGACCGCGGACTTTAGGCAACGCACGCGCTCGCAATCGATTCAGGTTCCGACGCAACTCGCCACCCGGATTTTCACGACGGTGCGCGAAATGCTCGGCCGAGAAATCGACGGCACTGCATTCCGCCTGATTGGCGCCGGCGTCAGCGCGTTAAAGCCAGGTGCCGAGGCCGACGATCAGGATCTGCTGGATCGCCGCTCCGCTCATGCCGAGCGCGCGATGGACAATGTCCGCAAGAAATTCGGCAACGCCGCAGTGATGCGCGGGATTGCATACGACGGACCGGGGAAAGCGGAGTGACGATTCAGTGCCCTACTTGCAGGGCTTGGTTTCCTTGATATCGATCTTGTCCATCGCGCCTGCGATGACGAAATCGTTGTAATCGAGCGACAATGCACGAGACACGCCGTCTTCGTAGAGCTCAAACGACATCGCATAGATCGGTGTCTGCTCGCCGGCATCCGGCTTCGTCGCACGGTCGTAATAACTCACCGTGACCGGCCACCGCGTCTGGGATTTGAACTTCTCGTTACTGCTCGCGGCATCCGGTTTTAGCGGCGCCTTTGTCCCCGGAATCGGCTGCCCGATCACGGTCAGCGTGTTGTAGACCTTTTCACCGTCGTCCGATCCATCATAGACAACGAGTTCGAGCAGCGACTTGCCCTGACGCGCGGCTTCGATGATCAGTTTGACCTGCTCCGTCGGAAACACCGCGCCTTCAATGGTGAAGGTCTTGACCTTTGGCTTCTTCAGTTTGACCTTGACAGTCGTGCCCTCGCGCTCGGCGACACCGTCCACCGACGTCGCGTCTGCTTCATTCATGCGCGTCTCGATCTTGAAGCGATAGGTCTTGCCATCGCCGTCTTCCCAACTGGTTGAACGAAGATCGCTTAACGTGGTTTTAGACTCGCCGGTGGCGAGCTGCGAGACCTGACGGAATTCGGTAGTGTAGCCCTCGCAAGCACTCCCCGCGAAATTATAAAGGATGCGGCCGGTTGCGTTGTTGACGCCGGCATTGCCCCGCGAGGCTTTCAAGCTCAGATCGTAGACGGCCTGATGTGCGAGAAACGCAACACCGGGCGCCGCCAGCGCTTCGCTCGCGGCAGGCGCGAGAAACGCAGCCGCCATCAACAGCGGCAGGGCAATTGATCCACAACCTGAAATCCGGCGCGCGCGACGCATGGCGTCTCCTTGAAAGCGTGAGAATCGAAGAATAATAGCCGCAGCATTGCGCCGCAACCGGGGCAAAGCCGCGGAATCGCCCGAAATATCCGGCTTAAATCGCAAGCTGTGCGCGCTTGCATGTGACGGGACGATGGGCAAAATATGGCGCGCCCGGTTCATCGGCGTGAAAATGCCGGCTTCATCTACGGGCAATATCAGAA
>CALRLJ020000027.1:0-17345 GCA_943368635.1 Sediminibacterium ginsengisoli
ACCATGGCGTTGGTCCTTTGGGTTGAAACGTTGATAGATCGTATCCGATCTAATCGGACACGCTGTAAATACACCCGCCAACCCCAAAGTCAACCCTTCCGACTTAATCGCATCCGATATATATGGGTCCGAGAGATCACGTTGCCGTGTGACCGGAAAAGACCGCCAAGGAACCCCGCCAAGGAACCGCCATGACCACCACCAAGACCAAATCCGCGCCGAAAGCCCCGGCAAAACCGGCCCCCCGGCTTGAGAACTTCCTGTGCTTTGCGATCTATTCGGCCAACCTCGCCTACGGGCGGGCCTACAAGCCGATCCTCGAGGAACTCGGCCTGACCTATACGCAGTACATCGCCATTGTGGCGCTGTCGGAGGAGGACAACCAGACCGTCGGCAGCCTCGGCGAGAAACTGTTTCTCGAATCCAATACGCTGACGCCGATCCTCAAGAACCTCGAAGCGATGGGTTATCTGCGCAGGCAGCGCGATCCCAACGATGAGCGTCAGGTGGTGATCAGCCTGACCGATGCGGGACGCGCGCTGCGCGAGAAGGCCTTGCCGCTCAATCTGGTGAAGGAGTCCGGACTCACCCCCGACGAGTTCGAGGCAATGCAGAAGGGCGTGGTCAAGCTGCGCACCAATCTGATTAAAGGCACCAAGGCGAAATAGCGCGTGCCGCGGCATTCCGCCGGGCGATCCAACTTATGGTCTTGAAACATCACGCCCGCTGCGCGATGACTTCGCGATGACCCCAACGCAACCGCCTTCCGACAAGCCGTTCGGCGCTTACGCTCCCAATGCCCTGCAGCGCACGGTGATCGCCGCAGCACACGGCTCCGGCCTCAAGCGCGGCGCGTTCCGGCCGTGGCTGTCGCGGCTGGTCAATCTGCTCGGCTCCGGCCCGATCGACGCCACCTATCAGGGCGCGTCGTTCCGGCTGCATCATCTGGCCAGCGGCACCGAGCGCGGCGCGCTGTTCAATCCCGATTACAATCTGCCCGAACTGGATTTCTTGCGCGAGCATGCACCTGTCGGCGGCACCTTCGTCGATGTCGGCGCCAATGTCGGCACCTATGCCGTGTCGCTCGCAAGGCATGTCGGCGAGAACGGCCGCGTCATTGCCATCGAGCCGCACCCTGTGAGCAGCGCGCGGCTCGCCTTCAATGCCCGCGCTTCGCAACTCGGAAATCTCTCACTGGTGGTTGCGGCGGCCGGCGACATCGACGGCACGCTGATGATCGAGACCGACGGCGACAATCTCGGCGCCAGCCATATCAGCACCACCGGCGGCATCGCGGTGCCGGCGAGAAAGCTGCTGACCATCCTGCATGTCAACGGCGTGACGCAGATCGACGCATTGAAGATTGATGTCGAAGGCTACGAAGACCGCGCGCTGATGCCGTTTTTCCGCGATGCGCCGCAGTCGCTGTGGCCGAAGGCGGTTGCCATCGAACATCTCGAGCGAAAAGAATGGCTGGGCGACTGCATCGCCGACATGGTCGCGCGCGGCTACGCCATCGCAGGCAAGACCCGCAGCAACACGCTGCTGGTGCGGCGATAGGCTCCGCCGGCTGAACGCCTACTTGAACGCCGGCAACACGAAGATCGCAACATTGATCAGCCACGCCGCCGCGAACGCCAGCGAGCGCAGCGACGCTTTGTTGGCGATGTACAACAGTCCGTGGATGATGCGGAACAGAATGTAGAGAACCGCGAGCACGTTCACGATCGAAATCGGCGCTCCCATCGTGGCGGCAACCAGAACTGCTGCCGCAAAGAACGGAAAATTCTCGTAGGCGTTCTGATGCGCGGCGTAAGCGCGGCGCTTCGGCGGCGTCAGTTCGTCATAGTCTTCGCGCGGATAGTGATTATCGCCGCTGGATCCGATCTTGGCGTAGGAAATCCAAACAATCGGCAAAAGTGCTGCAATCAAAATGCACCAGTAAGCGAGTGGCATCGGGTCGTCCCCATGTTCCGTTGCCGCCATCTCGGTGGCTTCGCGGCCCGCTGTCAATATGCGGGAACCGATGCAAACCGTCTTGCCTGCGATGGAACATAGTTTTCCTCCGCTCGTTGCCTCCGCTGAACCCATTCAGCGATTCCAGGGAGATCACAATGGCAGTGGACACGACAAGCGACACAGCCCGCGTATGGGAGCTTGCGGAGAAAATCTCGGTTGCCATGATTGCCAGCTGGGATGGCAAGAACCTTCATTCGCGTCCGATGAGCGCGTACATCCAGCGCGACGAGAACACATTTTATTTTCTGACCGACAAGACCGACAAAAAGACTCAAGACCTGAAGCAATATCCGACCGTCTGCATGTCCTTCGGCGATGCCTCGGACATGAAGTATGTGTCGATTACCGGCGACGCATCGGTGTCGGACGACCGCGCCAAGATCAAACAGCTTTGGACGACGTGGGCGAAGGCGTGGTGGGATTCGCCGGACGATCCGAATATCTGCGTACTTAAGATCGTACCGACGCAGGCCGAGTACTGGGATACGCCGGGAAAGATCGTCGCAACAGTCAAGATGGCAGTTGCAGCTGCGACGAATACGCGTCCCGAGATCGGCGAAAACCGAAAGGTTGCGATGTGACGCAAGATCCAACACCCGGCGTGGGCGAGCCTCCGGAAATTCCGCCGCCGACGCCCGGCATTCCGGAAGAGCCGCCGCAGGAAAGTCCGCCGGGAAATCCGCAACCGGAAATTCCACCGGTCATCGACGATCCCGCCGATCCCAAATCGCCGCGCGAGCTTCCGCCCAAGATTCCTGATGAAGTGCCTGTGCCGGGACCGAAAGGGTCTCGCACGCCGTATCCCGTCGATGATCCCGGCATCTCGGACCTGCCGGGGTCGGAGCCGGACGTCAATCCGGGTGCACCGCAACTGCCACCCGGCACGATGTGAGTGTTGCAGCGTCTTCTGCGTGTCGTATCTTAACGTACATTCATTCTGACGTCGGCGAGTCGCCGTGACGCGCGAAATAGTTCCTCACTCTTTGTCTTCGCCACATTACCGCCTAATCACTGCTCACTGATCGCGGTTCACTTCGTTGCGATGGGCGACAGCCTTCGGGCTGAACAGCTTTCTTCTCACCCAAGAGGCCCTATGAAGAACATTCGAATCCTTCTGCTGACGACGACTGCGATCGCCGCCGTTCAACTTTCGCAAGTCCCGGCTTTCGCCGAGACATCGTCAATCGTCGTCGCGCAAGCCGCGGCACCGGCAGACCCGAAGGCTCCACCGAAGGCCCCGCCGAAGGCAGCTCCGCCCGCGCCTCCCAAGGCTGCGCCTGCACCGCCGCCACGAGCTGCTCCTCCTCCTCCGCCGCCACGGGCAGCACCACCTGCGCCGCCGCGCGCTGCACCGCCACCTGCCGCACCGAAGGCTGCACCACCTCCGCCGCCGGCTGCGCCGCGTGCTGCACCTCCACCACCGCCCGCAGCACCCAAGGCCGCACCACCGCCGCCACCTGCACCGCCGAAGGCAGCACCTCCTCCGGCACCACCGAAGGCCGCAGCCCCTCCACCTCCGGCAGCACCCAAGGCAGCACCGGCACCCGCGGCAGCGCCCGCACCTGTTGCACCTCCGAAAGCCTCGCCGCCGCCACCGGCAGCCGCGCCGAAGGCTGCTCCGGCAACACCGCCAGCCGCACCTTCCGCAGCGCCTGCGATTCAACGCCCGCCGAATGCACCTCCGGTTGCGCCCGGCGTGCGCGATGTCACGCCGCCGCGCCCCGATGGCGGCCGTCCGCCAGCACCGAATGGCGCGACACCGACGCCAGGCGCGCCGCCTGCGGCAACCGCACCTGCTGCACCCGGCGCGACACCTCCGGTTACTCCGGGCGCAGCACCCGCGCCGGGACAACCGCCTGCACCGGGAGCCGGCGACCGTCGCGGTCAGCGTCAGGGTCCGCCGCCGGGAATGCCCGCCGGCACACCTGCGACGCCAGCTGTTGCACCCGTCGCGGCGCCGCTGCCCGCAGCACCTGCGATTCAGGCCAAGCCGATTCCGCTTCAGCAGCCGGGCACACGTCCGATCGGACGGCTGGACGATTTCCGCGGTCAGCGTCAGCAGTCCACGGAAGGCGGCCGCACGATTATCCGTGAGCCGGGACGCGTGATCATTCAGGATCCGAACGGACAGTCATTCGTGCGTCACAACGACGTCGATCGTTTCCGTTACGGCGCGCGTGACGTGCGCGTGACCCGTGAAGGCAACGACACACGCACCATCGTCGTGCGGCCCGACGGATCGCAGATCATCACCGTCAACGACAACAACGGCGGCTTGCTGCGGCGTATCCGTCGCGGCCGTGACGGACGCGAAGTGGTCATCATCGACAACAGGCGTCGCGGACCCGGCATCGGCGCCGGGATCGCAGCGGGCGTGGTCGCCGGTGCCATCGGCGGTTACTTCGTCGCCCTGCCGCCGCCGGTGCTGCGCATTCCGCAGAACCGCTACATCGTCGAGGCGGAAGATGCGCCGCCGGAGCTGATCTACGACACCCTGATCGCGCCTCCGGTGGAGCGGATCGAGCGTCCCTATTCGCTCGACGAAATCCGCTACAGTCCGTCGGTGCGCCAGCGTATGCCGAGTATCGATCTCGACAGCATCAACTTCGAGACCGGTTCGTGGGACATCCCGCCGGATCAGGCTGCGAAGCTGCAGGCCATCGCCGACGGACTCAACCGCGCCATCCAGCGCAATCCGACTGCGGTGTTCCTGATCGAGGGTCACACCGACGCCGTCGGCAACGACGTCGACAACCTGTCGCTGTCGGATCGCCGCGCGGAATCGGCGGCCACGCTGCTGACCCAGCAGTTCAACGTGCCTGCGGAAAATCTCACGTCGCAGGGCTACGGCGAGCAGTATCTGAAGGACCAGACGGATGGACCGAGCCGCGTCAACCGCCGCGTCACCATCCGCAACATCACGCCGCTGCTGAACGGCGGACAGGCCTCGCTGCCGCCGCCGCCTGCGGGGACCGCACCTCCGCGGCGCTGAGGCACATCATCAAACAAGAAAACGGCCGGGAAATTTCCCGGCCGTGAATGGCGGCCTCTCAAGTCATTCAGGTGCGCTTGATGTCCGCCGGCGCGATCAGGTTCACCTTGCCGCCGACATCGCCTTTCATGCGCAGGAAGAATCCGCGCTGCAGATATTTTTCGATCTGGTCTTCACGAACCGACAACTGATTCTTGGCGTGATGCTTCACGTCGCCCAGCGCCGGGTCGGCCACACGAAACAGTCCGTTGGGATAGCGATGCGGCGTGAAAACCTCTCCGTCCGGCGCGACGTGTTCCCAGCTCATTTGTCGTTGTCGAGTTTGGGGATGTGAGATCCCTCCCCCGCCGACAGCAAGCCGGTCTTTGCGTAGAGATCCAGCTTGGCGCGGGTGTCGGTGATGTCGAGGTTGCGCATGGTCAACTGACCGATCCGGTCCGCTGGCGTGAACGGCGCATCCTCAACCTTCTCCATGCTCAACCGCTCCGGCGCATAGGTCAGGTTCGGACTCACCGTGTTCAGGATCGAGTAGTCGTTGCCGCGACGCAGTTCGAGCGTCACCTCGCCGGTGATCGCGCGCGCCACCCAGCGCTGCGCGGTTTCGCGCAACATCAAGGCCTGCGAATCGAACCAGCGTCCCTGATACAGCAACCGTCCGAGCCGCATGCCGCTGATGCGATATTGTTCGATGGTGTCTTCGTTATGGATGCCGGTGACGAGACGTTCATAAGCGATGTGCAGCAGCGCCATGCCCGGCGCCTCGTAGATGCCCCGGCTCTTCGCCTCGATAATCCGGTTCTCGATCTGGTCGCTCATGCCGAGACCATGGCGGCCGCCGATAGCATTGGCTTCCAGAAACAGCGCGACAGGATCGGTGAAGGTTTTGCCGTTCAGCGCAACCGGCTGACCGTCGACAAAGCGCACCGAAATTTTTTCAGCCTTGACGGCGCAGTCGTCGCGCCAGAACGGCACGCCCATGATCGGGTTGACGATTGTGATACCGCTGTCGAGATGTTCGAGATCCTTCGCCTCGTGCGTCGCGCCGAGAATGTTGCTGTCGGTCGAATACGCTTTCTCCGCGCTCATCTTGTAGGCGAATCCATGCGCGGTCATGAACGCCGACATTTCCGCGCGGCCGCCCAGTTCATCGATGAACTGCTGGTCCAACCATGGCTTGTAGATCCGCAAGTCCGGATTGGTCAGCAACCCGTAACGATAGAACCGCTCGATGTCGTTGCCCTTGTAGGTCGAACCGTCGCCCCAGATGTTGACGCCGTCTTCCTTCATCGCCGAGACCAGCATGGTGCCGGTCACCGCGCGCCCGAGCGGCGTGGTGTTGAAATACGCGATGCCGCCGGTGGAGACATGGAAGGCGCCCGACTGGATTGCGGCGATGCCTTCATGGACCAGCTGCGCGCGGCAATCGACGAGGCGCGCCTTCTCGGCGCCGAACTCGAGCGCTTTACGTGGAATCTCGTCGTAGTCGGCCTCATCCGGCTGACCCAGATTGGCGGTGTAGGCGAAGACGCGCGCGCCCTTCTGCTTCATCCAGAGCAGGGCGGCGCTGGTGTCGAGCCCGCCCGAAAAAGCGATGCCGACATTTTCTCCCTTGGGCAGGCTTTTCAGAATCGTACTCATCGAACTTCCATTCGGGCAATTTCGTTGGGCGGTCTGGATGCGCGACGAACAACCTCGCGCGGACGGGAACGCGTTTCCTGGCGGCTGACGTATTGGGTCAGGCCGCGCCAGGGCCCGGCTTTTGGCCGGGACCGGATCGGCCTTCTATAGAAAGATTGGAGGGCGATGGGAAGGCCGGGGCTAGCGGCCCTTTTAGTCGTCCGGGCGAAGACCGGGACGACCCGAGATACTTCTACTCGGCCGCCCCCGGCCTGATCCTCGGTGTCTCCCCGACATCGTGGCCGAGCAGCTTCTGCCGCCAACGATAGCCGGGCCAGGCAAAGCGCGTCAGCCACACATCGACGCCGTAGTCGGTCAGCCGTGTCGACGGCCAGCGATAGATCAAGGCGTAAGCCAACCAGATCACGATGAACGACACCGTGCCGGAGAACAGCACGTCAGTGAAAAAATGTCCGCCGAACGACATCCGCAATCCGCCGGTCAAAATGCCGAAGGCCGTGGCCGCCACATAGGCCACCGGACGCCATTGCGGCGGCGTCAGTGCCGCGGGCGCGTAGGTCCAGAATGCGGTGGCTCCTTCGCCGGAAAAGAACGAACAGTTCTTCGGGCAATCGCCGCGCGGATCCCACCACGGCTTGAAGTCGAGCTTGCCGTTGAACTCCGTCACCAGCACCGGACGCGGGCGGCCCCAATATCCCTTGAACACGACGTTGGAAAGAACGATCGCGCAGAGCAGCATGGTCACAACCAGAAACACCATGGTGCGGCCCGAGACCAGCAGCGGCTTCACCGGCCGGAACAGCTTGACGACCAGCGCCACCAGCGACGGCATTACGAGACCCCACGCGATCCACATCGCGGCATCGCGAAAAATTTCCAGCCGCGTGCTGTTTTTCAGCGGAAAGCTTTTGACGGCTGCATCGTAGAACAGCGCGGAAATTTTCAGATCGAGTTCGGGATACAGTCCGAACAGCAATCCGAAAGCCGCTGAAAGCGCGAGCGCAATATAAAGTCCGGTCCGGTTCATGCGGGGTGTGTAGCCGAGGCGGCAGGGGAATAAAAGTGGCCCCGGAGGGCTTCCGGCAACGCGGTAAACCTGTGCTAGGGTCTGCAAAACGCTTGCAGGCCTCTTGCAAAACAAGCTCGAAACGCTCCGGGAGCGCGCGAAACATCATGTCCAAACCCGTCCTCGATTTCTGGTTCGATTTCTCCTCGGTGTATTCGTTCCTGTCCGCCATGCGCATCGCGCCGCTGGCGGAGGCCGCCGGTGTTCAGGTGCGGTGGAAGCCGTTTTTGCTGGGACCGCTTTTCGCAAAACAAGGCATGAAGGATTCGCCGTTCAACCTGTTTCCGGTGAAGGGCCAGCACATGATCCGCGACGTGAAGCGGACCGCCGACGACATCGGTGTCGGCTTCCAGTGGCCGGATGCGTTTCCGCAATCGTCCGTGCTGGCAGGCCGTGTCGCGCTGGTGGGATTGAAGGACAGTTGGGGACAGGATTTCAGCCGCGCCGTGTTCCTCGCCGAATATGCCGAGAACCGCGTGATCTCGGATCAGGCGGTGATCGCGGATATTTTGACCACACTGAACGTGCCGGTGGATGCGACGTTTGCGAGCGCGCAAGCCGATGGCATCAAAGCCGAACTGCGCGACCTGACTGCGGAAGCCGACAAGCGCGGCTTTTTCGGCGCGCCGACATTCACCACCGCGGACGGCGAACTGTTCTGGGGCAACGACCGGCTCGAGCAGGCGCTGCGCTGGGCGAGGAAGTAATTTTTCGTGACGCGTATTATCGGGGCAGAGGCGGTAACGGCGGCCGCGCCGGAGGCAGCGAACGCCACACGCCCGCATTGCGGCCTGCGATCATCCAGTAGATCACGCCGCCGAGGATGCCCGCGCCGACCATCACTTCGAGATGCCGCCGCACGATGCCGTTAAAGGCCATGTTCACCGTGTCGAACGGAATGAAGGCGAGATAACAAGACAGTCCGGCGACGCCGCCGGCCACCGCATAAGCGAGAATGTGCCGGATCGAAAAGGCCTCGGTAATCAGCACCAGGATCAGGGCTGGCAACAGCGCGAAGCCGCTGATCAGCAGAAACCCGAAACCGAGCACGAGATTGATTGCGCCCTGATCGACGTTGAAAGACGATACGTCGCTCATCTCAGGGAAGAACAGCGCCCAGAGCACCACCGCACCCGCCACGAAACACGCAGCGATAAATCCGAAGAAGATTGCGAACAGACGTCCGATCACGGCCATGGGAGAACGACTCCGTCATTGCGAGCGCAAGCGAAGCAATCCATTGCTTGGCTTGCAGAGGAAAGATGGATTGCTTCGTCGCTGCGCTCCTCGCAATGACGCGCCGACATTACGCATTCTTCAATCCGTCATCGCCATGGCGCGCAGCGCCTGACGCTCGCGCGCGGAGAGCTTTTCGGTTTCCGATTTCAACTGTCCGCAGGCGGCGAGAATGTCGCGGCCGCGCGGGGTGCGCACCGGCGACGAATAGCCGGCGTTGAAAACATATTCGGAGAATTTCTCGATCTGGTCCCAGTCCGAGCATTCGTATTTGGTGCCCGGCCACGGATTGAACGGAATGAGATTGATCTTGGCCGGGATGCCCTTGAGCAGCTTCACCAACAGCTTCGCGTCATCAAGGGAGTCGTTGACGCCCTTCAGCATCACATATTCGAAGGTGATGCGGCGCGAGTTGGACGAGCCGGGATAGGCGCGGCAGGCGTCCAGCAATTCCTTGATGTTGTACTTCTTGTTCAGCGGCACCAGTTCGTTGCGCAATTCATCACGCACCGCATGCAGCGAGATCGCCAGCATGACGCCGATTTCGTCGCCGGTGCGCGCGATGTTCGGCACGACGCCGGAGGTCGACAGCGTGATGCGGCGGCGGGAAATGCCGATGCCTTCATTGTCCGAGACAATCAAGAGCGCGTCGCGCACCGCGTCGAAATTGTACAGCGGCTCGCCCATGCCCATCATCACCACGTTGGTGACGAGGCGGTTGCCGTTCGGCGTCTCCCGGTCGATCCAGTCATTCAGCCGATCCCGCGCCACCATCACCTGACCGGCGATTTCGCCCGCGGTGAGATTGCGCACCAGCCGTTGGGTGCCGGTGTGGCAGAACGAACAGGTTAGCGTGCAGCCGACCTGCGACGACACACACAGCGTGCCGCGATCGGTTTCGGGAATGTAGACGCACTCGACCTCATGCGCGCGGCCGGCGGAATCGCCCGGCAGCCGCAGCAGCCACTTGCGGGTGCCGTCATTGGAGATTTGTTCGGCGACGACCTCGGGCCGGTCCACCGTGAAATGCTGTTCGAGTTCGGCCCGCATATCTTTCGACACGTTGGTCATGTCGGCAAAGGTCTGCGCGCCGCGCACATACATCCAGTGCCAGAGCTGCTGCACGCGCATCTTGCGCTGCTTTTCCGCCACGCCGATCTCGCCGAGGCGCTCGCTCAGTTCCTCGCGCGACAGCCCGACCAGCGAAGGCTTGGCCGGCGGCACGTAGGCTTCAAGGGCCGTCTTTTCGAGGACGCCGGATGCTTCGGTCATGGTCATGGCGATATGTATCTCGGGAAGATTTGCGGCGGCACAGGGCCGGGCGTCACGGAACCCTGAGGCTCCGTAACCCGCTATATAGGGCCAATATCGGGGAATTGCGACCCGTCTTTAGCGCCGGCACTCCTGCGCCAGCTTGTCCAGCGCCTGCGACAGCCCTTTGAGCGGGAACGAGTCGGTGGTCTCGGTGCCCTTGGCGGAGACGCCCTTCACCACGGCATCCGCGCCCTTGCGCAGCGCGTCCACCAGCCGGTCTTCCTCGGCGGCATTCTTGATCCAGAGCCCGTCGCCCTGCGAATACATCGCAAAGCGCGAACCGCCGATTTCCAGCGAGCCTTCGGAGCCGGGCTTCAGCGTGTAGCCGATCATGATCGAGACTTCGTTCGACACCTTCTCGGCGGGCCGCGTCGAAATGAATGCGTAGGACGGATCGCGCGGGCGGTTCGGCGGATTGGTTTTCGACGAGGCGGGCTTTGCGAGCGCAAAGCAAACCTTCTTGCCGTTCGGCGTCGCTGTGTAGGCGCCCCATGTGCCGAACTGGCCGATCAGCGACGGCTCGGCATTGCCCGCGGCTGCGGGCTTCGCGGGCGCTGCAGTCTTCGGTGCAGGTTTGGCGGGTGCCGCTTTCGGTGCAGGCTTGGCCGCTTTCGATTGGGAGGCTTTGGACTGCGCGCTCTTGGACTGAGGCGTTTGGGCCGTCGCAGCATCTGCAAAGCCGACAACCGGCAACGCCGCCACCAAAATTACCATCGCTCGCTGCAAGGACATCACCAAAATTGGTTCCTTCAATATTGTGACTGCAAGATGGCTCACACCGACGCGGGGACGTTCAATAGACCCCAAACCGCTTGTTGGAAAGTTAACCCGCCGCCGCTGCGCTTTGCCGCATCCGCAAGGGAGGATCTGAACCACAGCGAAGATGGCCGCCGATCGTGAGGGCATCTTTCCGAAAGCCCAGTGTTTCAAACATAGTTACATCCCGCAAGCATCATCGCCATCCCGCGATTGCGATTGTAGGGCCGCGCCAAATCCGGCAAGAAGTCGGCCTGTCCTCACGAACTTTTTCAGGTGCGCCATGAAAGCCATTCTCTGCTCGCAATATTGCGGCCCCGACGATCTCGTATTGAGCGATATTCCCGATCCGGTCGCTGGACCCGGCGAAGCCGTGATCGCGATCAAGGCCGCCGCGCTGAATTTCTTCGACCTGCTGATGATTCAGGGCAAGTACCAGATCAAGCCGCCGTTTCCGTTTTCTCCCGCCGCGGAAATCGCAGGCGTGGTCGAGAGCGTCGGTGCAGGCGTCACCGATCTCAAGCCCGGCGATCGCGTCGCGGCCTCATGCGGTTACAACGGCGCACGGGAGAAGATCGCAATCCCCGCATCGCAGGCCGTAAAGATTCCGGACAATCTCGATTTCGACCGCGCCGCCGGTGTCATCGTGATTTACGGCACGGCGCTGCATGCGCTAGAAGATCGCGCCGATCCGAAGCCCGGTGAGACGCTCGCGGTGTTCGGCGCTGCCGGTGGCGTCGGTCTTGCGGCCTGCGAACTCGGCAAGGTGCTGGGACTGAAGGTGATCGCCTGCGCCTCGTCGGATGAGAAGCTTGAATTCGCCAAGAAGCACGGCGCGGAGCTGACCATCAACTACGCCAAGGAAGACTTGAAGGAAGCGCTCAAGCGCATCGGCGGCGACAAGGGCATCGACATCGTGTTCGATCCGGTCGGCAGCAGCTATGCCGAAATCGGCGTGCGTTCGCTCGGATGGAAAGGCCGCTTCCTGGTGATCGGTTTTGCCGCCGGCGAAATTCCGAAAATCCCGCTCAATCTCGCGCTGCTCAAGGGCTGCGATATTCGCGGCGTGTTCTGGGGCGCGCACATGAAGCGCGAGCCGAAGGCGGGCCGCGCCGCGCTCGAAAAGCTGATGAAGTGGGCCGCCGAGGGAAAGATTTCATCCCACGTCGACAGCACCTTCCCGCTGGAGAAAACCACCGACGCCCTCAAGGTGCTCGCCGAGCGCAAGGCCATGGGCAAGGTGATCCTGCATCCGTGAGACCATCATGATGCGTCATGCGCGGGCTTGACCCGCGCATCCATCAATCTTTGTGAAAAGTGCTTTTCAAAGGATGGATTGCCGGGTCAAGCCCGGCAATGACATTCTGTAATTCAATCACGCCGCTGGATCTTGATCATCCAGCCCGCGCGTCAGCGCCGTATGCGCGGCGGCGCGATGCTCCGGCGTGATATGGCTCGACACCATCCGGATCGCGGTGGCCAGCACCGCTGCATCGTCGGTGAATCCGAGCACCGGCAGCATGTCGGGAATGAAATCGAACGGCAGCACGAAATAGGCGATGGCGCCCAACAGCGCGACCTGCACATGGCGCGGCGTCTCGCGGTCGAACGCGCAGTAATAGGCGGCGAGCAAATCCTCGGCGAACGGAAGCTTGGTCGCCACGCGCTTGAGCTTGAGCCAGAAGCCGTGGCGCACGCGCTCGGGATCTTTCGCGAGCTTTTCCGCCCGCTCAAAATGCGCCGTGTCGTCGGTGGCCATGGTCAAGTTCCCCGCCGGTTGCCCGTTGCAACCCCTTCCCATCACATAGGGATCGCGTTACCCGCCACAAGACGTCATTGCGGGAGCGTCCGGTGACGATTACCCCGCGATCTTGTCCATCGCTTCGGCCAGCGCGATGTCGCGTGCGGTGACGCCATCCGCATCGTGGGTGGAAAGCACCACCTCGACGGTTTTATAGACGTTGCGCCATTCCGGATGATGATCGCTTTTCTCGGCCACCAGCGCCACGCGGGTCATGAAGCCGAACGCCTCGTTGAAATCCTTGAACGTGAAGGTCCGCGCAATCGCATCGCGACCGGACACCTCCGACCAGCCCTTGAGCTTCAAAAGCGCCGCGCGCCGCGCCTCCGCCGATAACCGCTCCACCATGATGGCCTCCCTGTTCACCCGAACTTTACAGCTGTTTACGACCCCCGCCCTTGCCTTCCCAAACAAATCGCAGGAGCAATAGGTCCGTCTGGTCACGGAAAAGCCGCTCTCGGGCCGCTAACCATTCCGAACATGGAACCTGCGGGTATGCCGATGATCTGGTATGATGCGCGTGAACGCCGGGAGGCGCGGTAACCCATGGGCTTTCGCGAGATGTTCACCAGATCGATGGATTCGGAAGCCCCTCGGCCGCTGGGTCCGACCAAGCCGCACAAGATGAAGGCCGTGCTTGTGGTGGTCGCTGCCGTGCTGGCGATGGTGGCTGCCGTCGGCGGCGCGACCTACTGGATGAACCGGCCGGTGCACCTGCGGATCGCGGTCGGCCCTCCCTACAGCGATGACGTCAAGGTCATTCAATCGGTGGCGCAGATCTTCTCGCGGGACAGGAAGTATGTCCGGCTGCGGCCGATCATCACCGACGGAACCTCCTCAAGTGCCGCGAGCCTCAATGCCGGCACCACCGACCTCGCCGTTGTCCGGGGCGACGTCGAACTGCCGAAAGACGCGCAGGCGGTGGCGAGCATCCGCAAGAATTTCGCCGTGCTGTGGGCAACCGGCGGCAAGCGCAAGGGCGGCATCACCACGATCGAACAACTGGCCGGCAAGCGCGTCGGCGTGATCGGCCGCACCCAGGCCAACGTCAACCTGCTGAAGGTAATCCTGACCCAGGCCGGCGTGAAACCCGACAGCGTCCATGTGGTTCAGTTCTCGACTACCGGCTTTGCCGAGCAGCTCAAGAAGGAAAAGATCGACGCGATGCTCGCGGTCGGCCCGCTGACCAGCAAGATCACCACCGACGCCATCAACGTCACCTCGCGCGACGGCAAGCAGCCGGTGTTCCTGACACTCGACGGCGCGGACGCCGTGGCGCAGAAATTCCCGGCCTATGAATCGGGCGAAATTCCCGCAGGCACCTTCGGTGTCGCGCGACCGAGCGAGAAGATCGACACCATCACCTTCGCGCATCACATCGTGGCGCGAAAATCGCTGTCCGAACTGACCGTCGGCGCATTCACGCGGCAGCTGTTCGCGATCCGCCCCACCATCCAGAGCGAATTCCCGCTGACCGCCAAACTTGAAACGCCGGATACCGACAAGGACGCTGCGATCCCGGCGCATCCCGGTGCGGCGGCTTATGTCGACGGCGAGGAAAAGAGTTTCCTCGACAAATACAGCGATTACATCTGGGGCAGCCTGATGGCGCTGTCCGCGCTCGGCTCGGCCGGTGCATGGTTTGCAAGCTATCTGCGCAAGGACGAGCGCGTTACCAATTCCAACTTGCGCGAACGGCTGCTGGAAATGCTGACGGCGGCGCGCAAGACCACATCGATCGACGAACTGGATGCGATGCAGGCGGAAGCCGACGAGATCATGCGCGAGACGCTGCATTGTTTCGAGGACGGAGCGATCGAGGAGGGATCGCTCACCGCTTTCAGCATCGCGCTCGAGCAATTCCACAACGCGGTGGCGGATCGCAAGACGTTCCTGCTCGATATGTTATCGAACGCCGCGCGTCAGGGACGCAGCCAGGTCGCCTGAGGGCAAGCTCTTAATTCTGGCCGCGCCATTTGCGCAACGTGTCCATGAGCTGATCGCGCATGTAAGGTTTTCGCAGCACCGGGTAATCGGCAAACGCCGCAGGCATGCCCGCAGGCCCGGAATATCCGGTGACAAACGCGAACGGAATATTCTGGCGTTCAAGCTGTTCGGCTACGACAAAGCTCTTCTCGCGGATCAATCCGACATCGAGCAACACGAAAGCCGGTGCGCGCACAGCGATCATCTGCAGAGCCTCGGCGACATTGCGCGCAGTACGAACCGACGCCACGCCGAAACCTGTGATGGTCTCGACGGTATCCATGGCGATCAGCGTATCGTCCTCGACCACGAGGACGTCGGAGGGAAGGTCGGCAGGGCTTTGAGCCGCCGGCCCGGTAGGGTCGATGGGTTGCATTGTCGATGTCCTGAAGGACTGTTGCGCGAACGCCCGCTGGAACCCCGGCCGCGATGCTGAAAGCCATCGCACCGGTTCCCGGACGGAACCGATCACATAAAAGGCAGCGCCGTCTGTGCACTTTTGAACACTGGAACTCAGGAACCCGCGCTACGTTGATCTGCGGCGACGAGAGGGTTCATGACACGACAACAACAGGCCAAGGCGGTCCGCGATGACCGCCCCTTCAACAATCTGCTGCGCCACCTGAACGATTCGGATTTTGCTCTGGTGGAGCCGTTCCTGGAGGCCGCCAGCGCCACGGCGGACGACCTGCTCTACAATCCGGGCGACGATGTCGAGACGGTGTATTTCCCGTGCGGGCCGAGCCTCGTCTCGTTTCTTGTGGCGAACGAAGACGGGCGCGACGTCGAGACCATTCTGGTCGGTCGCGAGGGAGCTGTGGGCGGAATCGTCAGCCAGGGATTTTTGCCGGCCTATACGCGCATCACCGTCAAAGTCGCCGGTCCTTTCGTGCGGCTGCGCGTCGCGAGGCTCGACGCCGCCAAGGCCAAATCGCCGGCGCTGCGCGTTCTGTTCGCCCGCTATGCCGATTGCATGCTGGCGCAGATGTTTCAGTCGACCGCCTGCAATGCCATTCACTCCATCGAGCAACGCACGGCGAAGTGGATCCTGTCGGCGCGGGAGCGGACCGGCGACGATCTCGTTCCCCTCACCCACGAACAGCTTTCCACCATGCTGGGCGTGGGCCGCAGCTACACCAGCCGCGTGATCCAGACCTTCAAGGCCGAGGGTATTCTGGAAACCCGCCGCGGGGCCATCCTGATCCGCAACCACGATGCCCTGGCGGGCCGGTCCTGCCTCTGCAACGACGCCGTCAAAGCCCATTTCGACGAAGTCTTGCTGGGGGTCTATCCGGCGACGGAAAACGGGGCCTGATCGGCCTTCGGAGGCCTCGAAATAGGCCTTCCAGACCCCCAAAATCGCATTGTTTTTCGCGAAATCCTGACTATATTGCGCCGCAAGAAGTCAAGCGTGCCCGGTTCAATGTGGACCGGGCCGGATTTTTTTTGGGCCGGTCGCTAACAGACCCCCTTTTGCGGACCGCGCTCACCGCGGCCAGAACGAAAACGAAAATGAAATTGCGAAACATCGCCATCATCGCCCACGTCGACCATGGCAAGACCACGCTCGTCGATAAGCTGCTCCAGCAATCCGGCACCTACCGCGACAACCAGCGTCAGGTCGAGCGCGCGATGGACTCCAACGACATCGAACGCGAGCGCGGCATCACCATTCTTGCCAAGTGCACCTCGGTCGAATGGGACGATACCCGCATCAACATCGTCGACACGCCGGGCCACGCCGATTTCGGCGGTGAGGTCGAGCGCATCCTGTCGATGGTCGACGGCGTGATCGTTCTGGTCGACGCCGCCGAAGGCCCGATGCCGCAGACCAAGTTCGTGGTCGGCAAGGCACTCAAGCTCGGTCTCAAGCCGATCGTCGCCATCAACAAGGTGGACCGCCCCGACGCGCGCGTCACCGAAGTGGTCAACGAAGTGTTCGACCTGTTCGCAGCGCTCGACGCCACCGACGACCAGCTCGACTTCCCGATCCTTTACGGCTCCGGCAAGAACGGCTGGATGGGCACCAGCATCGACGACAACGGCAACGGCATGAAGCCGCTGTTCGATCTGGTCATCAAGCATGTCGCGCCGCCGGTGGTGGAAGAAGGTCCGTTCCGCCTGCTCGGCACCATTCTCGAAGCCAACCCCTATCTCGGCCGCATCATCACCGGCCGCATCTCGTCGGGTTCGGTGAAGCCGAACCAGTCGGTGAAGGTGCTGTCGCGCGACGGCAAGACGGTCGAGACCGGCCGTATCACAAAAATTCTCGCGTTCCGCGGCCTCGAGCGCCAACCGGTCGAGCTGGCCGAAGCCGGCGACATCGTCGCGATCGCGGGCCTCACCAAGGGCACCGTCGCCGACACTTTCTGCGATCCCACCGTCGAGACGCCGATCCAGGCGCAGCCGATTGATCCGCCGACCGTGTCGATGTCGTTCATCGTCAACAACTCGCCGCTGGCCGGCACCGAAGGCGACAAGGTCACCAGCCGCCTGATCCGCGACCGCCTGCTGCGCGAAGCCGAAGGCAACGTCGC
>CALRLJ020000028.1:0-17304 GCA_943368635.1 Sediminibacterium ginsengisoli
CAACGCGCAATATTGCAGAGAGGCTACGAGTTATCTTGCACGAAATCTTGAGTCTTGCCGCGACGGGGCTTGCCCCTCGGGCGCACAGCCCCCACCAGACCGTTCTTCTTCGCGCCCTCCGCCATCAGCCAGGTAAAGATCATTTCCTGCGCATGATCGCGGCGCTCTTCCAGCCACTTGGGATCACCAAGATCCTTACCAAACATCGCCGACAGCGTATGTCGGTTGGAGACATGGAAATAGCTCAACGCCGTAATGGAAATATAGAGATTGATCGGATCGACATCCTTCCGGAAAACATTGGAGACGGAGCCGCGTCGCAAAATGCTCTCGATGCTTGTAACCAACGGCAGCGTCAGCTCGGCGATCTTGCGCGACTTGCGAAGGTTCCGTGCCCGCTGGAGATTCTCGGTATTGATCAGCGCAATATAGTCCTGATGATCCCGAAAGAACGTGAATGTAAAATTCACAAGCTCGCGCATCGCCGACACCGGATCGAGGTTATCCAGATCGAGTTGTTGTTCCGCAGCGCGAATCTCGATGTACACGTGCTCCAGAACGGCGATGTAAAGCCCGCTCTTGTCTCCGAAATAGGCATATAAAAGGCGCATATTGGCCTTGGCCCGCTGCGCGATTGCTTCGACCCGGGCGCCACCAAGGCCATTGCGGCAAAATTCGTAAGTTGCCGCACGCAGGATAGATTCTTTTGTGAGAGCCGAATCCCGAGGACGCCGGCCCCGCGACGGCCGGCGGGCCGTGTTCGTCGATGTCGCGCTTTCAGTCATGATGGCACTTTGGTTTCTGGACGAAGAAACGGCGCGACCGATCTTTCTGATACGATCAGGCCGTGCCTGGATATTTATACATGCAGAGGCGATTGGGATGCCTGTTGTCAATACTCCTTAAAGGGCGCGTGTTCCCGGTGCGTTCCGCGCGCACCGGAGAGCCATCGCCAATATCATTCCGACGCCTCGCACTCAGTACCCCCGCGGGTAAAAGCATGGCGGCAATCGGAGCCCGCTCGGTACAACCATGGATCACATACTAGAGACCAGAGTAGAGCATTCTAGGAAGCCCCATACTAATATCTGGAAGATAGGTCACGACCATCAACCCAATGATCGCAAGGCCAATAAACGGTAGAACTCCCTTAACTGCCTGCTCGTAGGTCACGCCATCCAGGCTGCTGGCGACGAACAAATTCAGACCGAAAGGCGGCGTCGAGGAACATCCCAGCGGTCAGCACCGCGATGTTGATCAACACGAACAGCCAAACAGGGTCCGTGCTCAACGACAAGATTGAGCTCGTGATCGATACTGCGATCCCTGTCGAGGTGAGATGCCAAACCAAAAATGCAGCAGCAAACAAGATGATCATCACCTGCGCTGTTGTCGCCGCCGAGCCGCCAATCGTGCTCCAAAGTTCTCGAAGGGACTTCTCCCGATAAATAACAGCAGAGACGAATAGCGAGTAGACGACGGACACCGCAGCAGATTCGACCGACGTGAATACACCGCCATATATGCCGAACTCTCCCGGACCTCTACCTACCAATGGACCTGCCTAGTGGAGCAGGCCAAGGCTTGCGCCGACAAATGGGAAGCAGCAGGCTTTCTTGGCATTGACGGTCAATTTACTTGATCGGGTCTGCGGCCACCATCAACCGCGGCATCTGCATAGCGCGGTGCATGCCATTGGCCATCGGCCCGGAAGCGAAACGTTGAGCCGAGTTCGGAGGCCTCACACACCATGAAGACAAGCTGTTGAAATTATTGGTGGGCCCGGCAGGACTCGAACCTGCAACCAGACCGTTATGAGCGGTCGGCTCTAACCATTGAGCTACAGGCCCCGCCGGCCCCCGCGAGTGCGGCGGGCAACGGTGCAAGCACCCCATACAATGCCCGCTGTCTCCGGGCAATGAAGGGAAAGCAACTCCCGGAACATATCCCGGCCTGTTCGTGCGATTTGGCGCGTTCTCAGAGATTTGGTCCAAAATCCGACGATACCTGAGCCCTGGATCTCAGGCGACCTCGTTCGCCAATTCATCGATGGCATCATAGACCAGATTGAGGTCGCTTGCGGTGCTGCAATAGGGCGGCATGATGTAGATCGTATTGCCAAGCGGCCGGACCAGCAGACCCCGCGCCAAAAATCCGCGATAAAGACGCGGGCCTATATCTGCCAGGTAACCGGCATCCTTCGCCACAATATCGAGCGCCGCGATGGTTCCGATCTGGCGCACGCCGGCAAAGCGTCCGTCGTCGCGAAAGCGCACAAGCCTCTCTTCATGCAGCGCCGCGAGCGAGCCGATGCGCTCCATCACAGGCTCGCGCTGCCAGATTTCGAGATTGGCCAATGCCGCCGCACACGCGATCGGGTTTGCGGTGTACGAACTCGAATGGAAGAACGTCTTGCTGCGGTCTGTCGAATAATGAGCATCGAAGATGTCGGCGCGGCAGAGCGTCACCGCCAGCGGCAGCGACCCTCCGGTCAATCCTTTCGAGTAACACGCGATGTCGGGCGCAATGCCGGCCTGTTCGCACGCGAACAACGTGCCGGTCCGTCCCCACCCGGTCATCACCTCGTCGGCGATGAACAGAACATCGTGGGTCTCGCAAATACGTTTCATTTCAGCAAGAACGCTCGGCGGATAGATCAGCATGCCTCCCGCGCCGAGAACAAGCGGCTCGACGATCAGCGCGGCAACATCGCCGCGTTTGCAGGCCGACTTTAGAGCATTCAGTGTGGTCTCCTCGCGGCCAAACGCTGGAAACGGAATCCGCTCGACGTCGAACAACAGCGGATCGTAAGGCGCATTGAAGACGCCGCGCTCGCCGACCGACATGCCGCCGATGGTGTCGCCGTGATAGGCACCCTCCAGCGCGAGAATACGGGTTCGTTTGGCTCCGCGATGCCGCCAGAACCCCAGCGCCATTTTCAGCGCAACTTCGACCGAGGTCGATCCGCTGTCGGAGAAGAAGACATACTCCAGCTCAGGCGGTGTGATCGCAACCAGATGCCGCGCCAGCTTTTCTGCCGGCTCGTGCGTGAAACCCGCGAAGATCACCTGATCGAGTTGATCGATCTGATCCTTGATCGCCTGCACGATATTCGGGTGGCGATGACCGTGGGTCACCACCCACCACGATGAAATCGCATCAAAGATGCGGCGGCCGTCAGCAGCTTCCAGCCAGGCGCCTTCGCCTCTGGAAATCAAGGTCGCGTCAGGTTGAACCGCATGTTGCGTGAACGGATGCCAGACCGGGGATTTCGTCATCGGGTTACGTCCCTCAGAAAATCACCGGCCTTGAAATGCTGCGAAAACGCCGCGCGCAGAGTCTCACGCGTGAGCGATGCGAGCAGCGGCAGCCTGCCGAGGTGCTGCGCCTGACTCATTTTGCAAATGATCCGCTCGGATTCGGCGTTTTCATCGCCGATAAACGCCACGCCGAGCAGCGGCACATTTCGTGTGCGCAAGGCCTCGATCGACAGCAGACTATGATTGATAGTACCCAGCGTTGTGCGCGCGCATAGCACGACCGGCGCGCGCCACTCGGCCATGACATCTATATATGTCAGGTTCTCCGCCAGAGGGACCATCAATCCGCCCGCGCCTTCGATCACCAGTGTCCCATCGACAGTCGGCAACGCCAGCGCATGCGGGTCGATCGTAACGCCATCGATCTTCGCTGCGAGGTGCGGCGAGGCCGGCGTCTTCAAGCGATAAATTTCCCGCAGCAGGCGCTGTTCGGAGAGTCCGGACAGCCGCATCACACTCTCGCGGTCTGTCTCCTCCTCGATTCCGGCCTGTACCGGCTTCCAGTAAAATGCGTCAAGCGCGCCGGCGAGCGCCGCGGCAAAAACCGTCTTGCCGATCCCGGTATCCGTTCCTGTAACGACGATGCGCGCGTTCATGCAGCTTTCCGCATGTCTTCAGCGAGCGCCGCGAACAATTCCGCGACAATGCTCTCATCGACGTTCAACGTCAGCGCAATACGCAAGCGCGCGGTTCCTTCAGGAACAGTCGGCGGACGTATCGCGCGAATATCGAAACCACGATGCTGCAGGGATGCGGCAACGGCGACCGCCGCCCGATCCGCGCCGATCACAACAGGAATAATCTGCGAGCCGGACGGCGCGATACCGCAACAGCGGCGAAGTTTATCGCCGGAAAATTTCACCAGACGCGCCAGCCGCTCGCGGCGCTCGGGATTGGTTCTGGAAATTTCAATCGCCGCACGTGTGATCGCCGCCGTCAACGGCGATGGAGCAGTCGCGAAGATAAAAGGCCGCGCCCGATTGACGAGAAAATCGCGGATCGCGCGCGGCGCCAGAATAAATCCGCCGACAGTGCCCAGCGCCTTGCCGCAGGTATGAAGCGTAATGACGTTGTCACGGCCTTCGAAAGGAGCGGCCAGTCCCCGCCCTTGCGGACCGAGCACACCGGTCGCATGCGCCTCATCGATGACAACCATCGCCTCATGACGGTCGGCGACGGCAAACAAACCCGCGATGTCCGGGCTGTCGCCATCCATGCTGTAAAGGCTCTCGACCGAAATCCACGGACAGCCCTTGCCGCCGGCCGCGCGCCAGCGGGTAATCGCGGTATCGAATGCATCGATATTGTTGTGCGCAACGCTAACATGATCGGCTCGGCCACTGCGCAAGCCTTCATGAACGCTCGCATGGATCAGTTCATCATGGACAACAAGGTCGCCACGCTGCGGCAGCGTCGAGAAAATCGCAAAGTTCGCGATATAGCCGCCGCCGAAATAGAGCGCGGTCTCCGCCCCGAAATACGCGGCAGCTTCGACCTCAAGCGCTTCGTGCTCGTCATGATTGCCGCGCAGCAAACGCGACCCACCCGATCCAACTGGAACGCCGCGCGCAATGGCTTCGGTTGCCGCGCGTCTCAGCTCGTCGGATTCAGCGAGGCCCAGATAATCGTTCGATGTGAAATCGATACCCGCGCGGCCGCGAAGTGACCGCAGCCGGCCTCGTCCTGCGAGTTCGTTCAAATCAGCTTCGAATTTCTCATGCATGCATCGATCCCATGGACATGAAGAGAACTGAATACGGCATATGCGGCGAGTTCCGATCAACAGCTTGCACGCGCCGTCCACTTTCGAGAAGTTAGAGCTTCTGGTTTCTTTCATTGACCAGAACCACACGCGGCTGAAACTGTCGCCCTTCGGCTTCGTCAAAATTCGCGTAAGCCACGATGATGACCTTGTCGCCCATCATGGCGAGCCGTGCTGCGGCTCCATTCAGGCCGATAATGCCTGAGCCTGCGGGTGCCTCGATGACGTAGGTCGAGAAGCGCGCACCGGTGTCGATATTGTAAATATCGACCCGCTCGTTGATCAGAAAACCGGCCGCATCGATCAGCGTGCGATCGATCGAGATCGATCCTTCATAATGCAGATCCGCCTCCGTCACGCGCGCACGGTGGATCTTGCCCTTCATCAGCGTGACTTGCATTGACCTGCTCTGGTTGCGGCGTGCGGACGTTTCACGCGGGAGTCCGTTAGGACGACCGCCTGCCGAGGTCAAGACATCAGGGAAGATTGGCTGTCAGGCAAAAGCCATGCGTCGCCGGGCGCGCATCAAAAGCGCCACGACGATGGTGATATTCAGGGCATTCCAGCCGACGCCATTCAGGAAAGCAGCCGCATAGGAGCCAGTCGCATCGAAGATAACGCCGGAAATCCAGCCCCCGAACGACATGCCAATCACCGACGCGAAGATCACAATGCCTACGCGGGTCGCGGCCACGCTGGCGGGCATCGATTCCCGCACGATGATGGCGTAGCTCGGTACAATACCGCCCTGAAACAGACCGAACATCGCGGAGATAATGTACAGCGACGTCAGTCCATCGAAGAACAGGTAGAACATCAGCGCGACGCCCTGCGCAATCGAACCGCAAAGCAACGTGCGCAACCCGCCGATACGGTCGGCGAGAAATCCGGACCCAATCCGGCTGACAATTCCGAAAGCCAGCATCAGCGACAGCATCTCGGCGCCGCGCGCCACGCCGTAGCCGAGATCCCCGCAATAGGCGACAATGTGAACCTGCGGCATCGACATCGCTACGCAGCAGGCGATCGCCGCAATGCCCAACACCGTGGTCAGGGCATTGGTGCCGATCTGCAGATCGACGCGCGGCGGTGGCGCATCTGCGTGCGAACGCACGGTTTCACTGCCAATCTGCCAGCGTAACACCGCGACCACGATTGCCATAAGGATAGCGCAGCCGATCCCGATCGCGATGTGGGTGGCGCGCCATCCGGCATAGGCGGTACCGCGCTCAACGACAGTCGGCCAGAATGTCCCGGCGATATAGTTTCCGCTGGCGGCAATGGTCACCGCGAGCCCGCGGTGGCGGTCGAACCAGTGCGACGCCTCGGTCATCAGCGGACCGAAGGTCGCAGCCGCACCAAGGCCGATCAGAAAATGCATCAGATTGAATTGCCAGAGCGCGGCAGCATAGCCCGCGCCGAGATAGCCGAACAGCATGGCGACGATGCCAATCACAATCGCCAGCACGATGCCGAAACGATCGGACAGCTTGCCCATCACCACGCCGCCGAGACCGAAGCCGAGCATGGCGCAGGTGAAGGCCAGGGACGCAGCAGCCCGCGTTGCGCCGAAGTCCGCCTGAACCGTCGGCATGACCACGACCACCGACCACATGCCGACGCTGCCGATCGAGCCAATAATCACGGCAATACCTAGCCGTGCCCACGCGGCGCGTGAGTCAGGCATGAAAGCCGCTGGAGGATGTGAAGAATCGATGGAGCCCGGCACGCGCGCAACTTCGTCGGCCTTGCCTCACGGGTCAAGTCATTCTCCGAATGGGGGTTATGCGAGAATATCATCCTCCAACATGCGGCCATTTCGACCGCGCGCTTTCCCGTTAACTCTTTCCTAACCATAAACTGGGCAAATTTTGCCGGGTGGAGTCGAGTGTCGTCGGTCGCTGAACGGGGGAATACCCGTGGATGCCAGTGCGGTGCCTCACTTTAGGAACGGTGGCCCTTCGGCCGCCGCCCAAACTTTTGGGGCTCGCGAGCGACATTCGCGGGGGGAAGCGGCGACGATGGTTGATGTGACGGCAGGTCAGGGCAACGCGGCCACCGGTACCGGATTTCCCAGCTTCAGCGACATCGGCACCATGCTCAAGCGCGGCGACCTCGCGCTGGCCTTTGGTGTTCTCACCATTCTCGTGGTTCTCATCCTGCCGCTGCCGGCAGTGGTGCTCGATCTGTTTCTGGCGATCTCCATCACGCTCTCGATCCTGATCCTGATGACCGCCCTGTTCATTCAGACCCCGCTGGAATTCTCCGCTTTCCCGACAGTGCTGCTGATTTCGACCATGTTGCGTTTGTCGCTCAACATGGCGTCGACCCGCCTGATCCTGTCCCATGGCCATGAAGGCACCGCCGCCGCCGGCCACGTCATCGAGGCCTTCGGCAACTTCGTGATGGGCGGCAATTTCGTCATCGGCATCATCGTCTTCACCATCCTCGTGATCGTGAACTTCGTGGTCATCACCAAGGGTTCTGGCCGTATCGCCGAAGTCGCGGCACGCTTTGCCTTGGACGCAATGCCCGGCAAGCAGATGGCCATCGATGCGGATTTGTCCGCTGGCCTCATCGACGAGAAAACCGCAAAGGCGCGCCGCAAGGATCTCGAGGACGAAAGCGGCTTCTTCGGCGCCATGGACGGCGCCTCCAAGTTCGTGCGCGGCGACGCCATCGCCGGCCTGCTCGTGGTGTTCATCAACGTGATCGGCGGCATCATCATCGGCGTCGCCCAGCAAGGCATGGGCTTCGCGGACGCGGCGCGTACCTATACGCTGCTGACTGTTGGCGACGGCCTTGTCACACAAGTCCCGGCGCTGATCGTTTCGACCGCAGCAGGCCTGCTGGTGTCGAAGGCCGGCGTCACCGGTGCTGCCGACAAAGCCATGATGAAGCAGTTGTCGGGCTATCCGCAGGCGCTTGGGATGTCCTCTGGCGTCATGCTGGTGCTGGCGCTGCTGCCGGGCATTCCGATGCTGCCATTCCTCGCACTCGGCGGTGGAGCCGGCTGGCTGGCATGGAACGCACGCACCCATCATCGCGCCGCCAAGGTCGAGGAAGCGCGAGTCGCCGCCGCGCCGGATATCGCGGCTGCGGCGGCAGCCGCCGCCGATGAGCCGATTTCGAGCGCCCTGAAGATCGACGACCTGAAGATCGAACTTGGCTATGCGCTGCTGCCGCTGGTGAACGGACCGGACGGCACCGACCGCCTGACCGACCAGATCAAGGCGCTGCGCCGTTCGCTCGCCACCGAGATGGGTTTCGTGATGCCTGCCGTCCGCATTCTCGACAACGTGCAGCTCGAAGCGAACACCTACGTCATCAAGATCAAGGAAGTGGATGCAGGCACCGGCCGCATCTGGGCGAACCAGTTCATGGTCATGGACCCGGCGGGCAATCAGGTGACCATTCCAGGCACCCACACCACCGAACCGACATTTGGATTGCCCGCCACCTGGGTCGATGCGTCGCTCAAGGAAGAAGCCTCGCTCAAGGGCTACACCGTGGTGGATTCCGCGACCGTCCTCTCCACGCATCTCACCGAATTGCTCAAGGCCAACATGTCGGATCTGCTGTCTTACGGCGAGGTCCAGAAACTGCTGAAGGATCTGCCGAAAGAACAGGGCGAACTGGTCAAGGACATCGTGCCGAACCAGATCACGGTGTCCGGCATCCAGCGCGTGCTGCAACTTCTGCTGGCCGAACGTATCTCGATCCGCGATCTTTCCACCATCCTCGAAGGCATCGCCGATGGACTCGCCTTCTCGCGCAACCCATCGACGCTGGCCGAACATGTGCGCGCCCGGCTCGCCCGACAGATCTGCGCGCAAAACACATCGATGAACGGCTACCTTCCGCTGATCGCGCTCAGTGCGAAATGGGAACAGGCCTTCGCCGAGTCGCTGATCGGTACGGGCGAGGAACGAAGCCTTGCGATGCAGCCGTCGAAACTGTCGGAGTTCATGACCATCGTGCGCGACCGCTTCGAGCAGGCGGCCCGCGAAGGCGAGGCACCAGTGCTGGTGACATCGGCTGCGATCCGACCATTCGTGCGCTCGCTGGTCGAGCGTTTCCGCGCCCAAACGACGGTGTTATCGCAGGCCGAAATTCATCCACGCGCCCGCCTGAAGACGGTCGGAAGCGTCTAGTTGAGACGCAATTCAGGGCTCGACGCCTGCGACATTCTGGTCACAGACAAGCTTTTCGTTAGAATTCAGATCTTTCTGTGCTGCGCCGCAACGAAATGCGTCGACCTAATATATTGATTCATATTGAGAATCTTGGGCTGGTTTATCGACCTCTCGGGAGTTCAAGACATTTCACTCGTTTGTGAAGGATGCTTGGAAACGAATCCCTGCCAATTACGTTCTTAACACGTGTGGTTTTGAACCCACGGGCATGCGGGCGAGACAAACGTTCGACTGCATCAAAAAGGCGGCGGGAGGTTTTTATGAACCATTCGTTTTACAGTGCGGACCGCATGACTCATCTGAAGATTGTTGTCGTGGCGCTTGTCGCTGCGATCGGCGTCGCGGGTTTCGGAATCTCTGCGCGCCTTTCGGATACCGGCCTTACCCAGACAGCGCGCGCCACCGGTCCTGCGATCAAAGCCAACAAAGCGGTTGTGCTGACCAGCTCGGATCAGACAGCGATCCGCTAACAAGGATTTACGAATTCACAAGGCTCTCTTCCCTGCCCCCCGAAGTCGCCTTGTGATTGCTCAGAAGACCCCAAGTCTGAGACCAGAAAACGCCCGCTCCCCACGGGCGTTTTTTGTTGTCTGGAGTCCGGGGTATTAACGCGGCGATGCCGGAAGCGCGGGCACGCTCTCAACCAGCTTGCCGGTGTAGACGATCGGACCCGTCGCCACGCCGGTCGGCGAGCCGCCTTCAGGCTCGATGGTCACGGCATAGGTCGCCTTGTTGATCGTATCGTTATCATAGGCCGCCAATGCAGGCCTGATGGTGAAGTCGCTGCCGCCGATCACACCAAGCGAGCGCGGACGCTGCAGCTTGTCGGACACCAGCCAAAGCTCGTAACTCTTGCCGGGCTCAGGCGCGGCGCCAACCTTGCGCACCGTGAAATTCTTCGTCGCCGTATCGACCGTCAGAATGAAGGCGGGTGCCGCGGCATTCTGCTGGAGCACCGCGACGAATTGCGCAGCCGGTGCCGCTGCCGGAGCCGCGACTTCGACAACCTGGATCTGCGGCTTGACCCGCAGCTTCTCCGGCAACAATTCTGGACGATACGCCTGCAGCGCAATCACGCCGGCCAGCGATGCAGCGACCGCCGTCATCGCCCATCCAAACGTCTGCCCGCCGCTCTTGCGGCTGGACAATGGAATAACATTCGACGGCTGCTCCGCAACGGCCGGCTCGGGAACGATCTCGGGCGCGTCCGCCGCAACAGCAACTTCTACCGGCGCATCGACCGAGGCGGCCGTAACGACAGGCTGCTCCGGCTGCGCGGCAACCACAGGTGTTTGTTCAGGCTCCGGTGCGGCCAGCTCCTCGGGCTTCGGCTCTTCAACCACAACGGGCTGCGGTCCAACCAGACCAAGTGCTGCGCTGATATTGTCCCACAGATGCGCCGGCGGTTCGACCGATTCGACCATCTGGTGCAGCGGACTGAGCTTGCGATCCCATGCATCGACCACTTCCATGAAGCCGTGATCGACGATCATCATGGTTTCGACAAGCGCGCGTTCGTCGGCGCTCAGTGTGCCGAGTGCATATTCCGCCGCTAGCGCGATATGGTCTTCACTGTAGTTCATTTCATGCCAATCGAAATTATCCCAAACCCAGACATCCGCGAATTTCAATCATACTGCGCCGCAGCCACGTCTTGACCGTATTCAGCGGCGTATTGAACTTCTCCGAGAGTTGTTCGCGGCTCCATCCATTGTAGTAAGCGAGCAGCACCAGCTTTTGCCGCTCTGGGTCGAGTAACCCGACACACTCCAGAATTCGCTTCAACTCCTCCGTCATTTCCTTGCGCGCAAGCGGATCGGGCGTATCAGACGCCACTTCCATGGCTGCCGGTTCGTCTTCAATCGACGCCTCGCTGCGCTTACGCACGACATCGATGGCCCGGTTCCGGGCGATCGAAACCATCCAGGTGATCGGAGACGCGAGCGACGGATTGAACTGTCCAGCGCTGTTCCAGATCTTGACGTAGGCTTCCTGGACAACTTCCTCCGCAAGATCCTGACGTCTCAATATACGGAGGACCACGCCAAAGAGTTTCGCCCGTGTGGCGGCATAAAGGCGCTCAAATGCGGCCTCATCCCCCTTCGCAACCGATGCGAGCAGCCAGATCAACTCAGCCGGCGTCAGCATTAAATTCCCTCAAAAATAGATCGCTCTATCGTATCCGGCAGAGTCGAAAATCGAAGCCCCGATGTCGCTATCCCGTATCACATCTTGCCCGCCGCAGGCCCCCAAAGTCCAAAAAAAACAAACCCGGGCGTTGAGGCCCGGGTTTCATATCAACGAAACATATCTCGAAAGCCAGTGCCTTTAAGGCCCAACAGAAGACCTGCGGCAACGAGGCACCACCGGCTTATAGGGGCGCGCCGGTTCCAACTTCGCAACCGGCTGACACAGCAACCCTCAGGCCATCGCTCCGATCCGCGAACGCATCAAGCCGATGCTGTCGAGGTCTGCCTGCTCACGGGCACTTTCCTCGGCACGCTCACGCGCCTGATCGCGCTCGTCGAGAAGTTCGACCTTCTTGAGTTCCTCGAACGCTTCGCCCAGCACGGCCTTGGCGTCTTCAAGCTGAACGCGCAGCTCATCCGCCGAGCGCGTCAGGTTTTCGCGGCGTTGAATGGCCGCCTTGGCGTAGGTGGGATAGGCGAAGTGCGTTGGATCGTTGATGCCGGCGCGCTCCTGCTCATGCTGGATTTCGCGCTCCAGATCGACCGACATGCGCTGGAAGTCAGCGATCATGCCCTCGATCTGCGCAACCCTTCGGCGCTTCTCATCGACCTGAAATTTCTTCAGGCGGATCAGCGTTTCACGTGACTTCATCGACTCGTACTCCCCAGAAGTCCCAATCTGAAAGCGGGACGGAACCGGCTTCCCCGCAAGGGCCCCTCCGGTCAAACACAGATGGCGGGATCATGGCGCGACAAAGTTAGCGTTCCGTTTCCAAGGTTTGCAGGATTTGCTCCAACTGCAGGTACCCCTCCCCAAGCCCCGTGGCCTCGTCCTTGGCCTGGCGCAGGAAACTCTCCAGCGGCTCGTGCAGCCGGATCGCCTCATCGACCTCGGGGCTGGAACCCGCCCGATACGCCCCGAGGCGGATCAGTTCCTCCATATCGGCGTAAGTCGCCATGGTCTGGCGGGCTTTGGTGATAGTCGGCCAGAATGCCGGGTCGGCCGACTTCGGCATGGTCCGCGAAACCGACTTGAGAATGTTAATGGCCGGGTAGCGTCCACGCTCGGCGATCGCACGTTCCATCACGATATGGCCGTCGAGAATGCCGCGCACCGCGTCGGCCACCGGCTCGTTGTGGTCGTCGCCGTCCACCAGCACCGTAAAGATGCCGGTGATGGTGCCCTCGCCCAATCCCGGCCCCGCCCGCTCCAGCAGCTTCGGCAGTTCGGTGAAGACGGTCGGTGTGTAGCCCTTGGCGGTCGGCGGCTCGCCGGCGGAAAGCCCGATTTCACGCTGCGCCATAGCAAAACGTGTCACCGAGTCCATCATGCACATGACGTCCTTGCCCTCGTCGCGGAAGTACTCCGCGATCGCCAGGGTCAGATAAGCCGCCTGCCGCCGCATCAGGGCCGGCTCGTCGGAGGTCGCAACCACCACGACCGAGCGTGCCAGCCCTTCCTCACCCAGATCGTCCTGCAAAAACTCCTGCACCTCGCGGCCGCGTTCGCCGACAAGGCCGATCACCGAAATATCCGCATCGACGTTGCGCGCCAGCATCGACAGCAGAACCGACTTTCCCACACCCGAGCCAGCAAAAATGCCCATCCGCTGGCCGCGGCAACAGGTCAGGAACGTATTCAGCGACCGCACGCCAAGATCGAGCGGTTGTCCAACACGCTTGCGGGAATGCGCCGGCGGCGGAGCGTTGCGGTAGGACATCGGCGACGGGCCTTGGGTCAGCGGCCCCTTGCCGTCGATCGGCTCGCCCATGGCATTGATGACGCGGCCCAGCCACGAGGCCGACGGACGCACCTGGCTCGCCGCGTTGGCGATCACCGCGCGGCAACCGCGCCTGACGCCCTCGAGTCCGGCGAACGGCATCACCACCGCGTTGTTGCCGGTGAAGCCGATCACTTCGCAAGGAATGAAACGGTTGGTGCCGGTCTCGACCACGATGCGCGCACCGACGGACATCGCATGGATCGGCCCGGCGATCTCGACCATCAGGCCACGCACACCGACAACGCGGCCATAAATGTTGACGCCGTCGATGTCGGAGATCTGTTCGGCTAGCGCCTTCATTGCGAAAACCTTAAGTTTCCGCGATTTCGCGGCTTCCTCTTAACCCTGTGTTTACCCGCATCGTTAATCATTGCGTCACTGTCTTTGATGACTGAGAGCGCTTGACCTTCAGAACGAAGGTGTGAGTCGCAGGAGTCGGTTAGGCCCGCCTCTTAATGTGGAACTTGAACGGCTAGGCTACGAAAAGCTGCTTACACGCAATATCTTAGTGCGATTCGACAAAAATTGCACGATAGAGCTTGCAGAGACGAATCAGCATTTGTTAACCATATGTCGTCAGGATCCGAATCAGTTGTTCAAAGGCGTTTTTCCAGTGCCGCAAGTATGCGGCCGGCCTGACGCCCGGAGCGGCGATCTATAGGGGACTGGCATGCGCGTATTGCTGATAGAAGATGACAGCGCCACTGCGCAGTCGATCGAGCTGATGCTCAAATCCGAGAGCTTCAACGTCTATACGACGGACCTCGGAGAAGAAGGCATCGACCTCGGAAAGCTTTATGATTACGACATCATTCTGCTCGACCTGAACCTCCCGGACATGTCCGGGTATGATGTTCTCAAGCAGTTGCGTGTCTCGAAGATCAAGACACCCATTCTGATCCTCTCCGGCCTCGCCGGCATCGAGGACAAGGTCAAGGGTCTCGGCGTCGGCGCCGACGACTACATGACCAAGCCTTTCCACAAGGACGAACTGGTCGCTCGCATCCACGCGATCGTCCGCCGTTCCAAGGGTCACGCCCAGTCGGTCATCCAAACCGGCGATCTGGTGGTGAATCTCGACACCAAGACCGTCGAAGTCGGTGGCCAGCGCGTCCATCTGACGGGCAAGGAATACCAGATGCTGGAGCTGCTCTCGCTCCGCAAGGGCACGACCCTCACCAAGGAGATGTTCCTCAATCATCTCTACGGCGGCATGGACGAGCCAGAACTCAAGATTATCGACGTTTTCATCTGCAAGCTGCGCAAGAAGCTTGCGAATGCTTCGGAAGGCCGTAACTTCATCGAGACCGTCTGGGGACGCGGCTACGTGCTGCGCGAACCGCACGAAGAGGAAGTTCGCATTCCAGCCTGATACGGGTTGTACCGGGGCCCGTACGGCCCCCTCCTCCCAGACTGAACCCCGCCGCAAATGGCGGGGTTTTTGTTTGGGAGCGACCCAATCCGGACAAGCCGCCGCCGGCTTTCGGCCATTTGCACCGGCACAAACGATAAGGCGAACTGGCGGCAAACTTCGCTGCATAAGGCGAAGCCGAGACGCATAAGGCAAGCCTTCAAACCGCGAACTTCAGAGCCAGTCCAACCGCTCCGCAGATCGCCAGCGTCGGCAGCATGCCGAGATGCCAGCGGAACATCGCCAGCATGGCGAACGCGGACAGCAGCGCGGCCTTCCAGTCGAGCGACGCAAGATCTGGCCATGCCGGGCGCAACCATCCGAGCGTGAGTTCGCCCACGTTGCGAAACAACACGTGCAGCGCGAACCACACCGCGAGGTTGAGGATGACGCCGACCACCGCCGCGGTGATCGCGGCCAGCGCACCCGACAGCGCCCGGTTGCTGCGCAGCCGCTCGATATAGGGCGCGCCCAACAACACCCACAGAAAGCACGGCACGAACGTCACCCATGTCGTGAGACTCGCGCCGATCAAACCGCCCGCGAGCGGCGGGACACCGCCGGCGTCGCGAAAGCCCGCAAGGAAGCCGACAAAGGTCAGCACCAGGATCAACGGTCCCGGCGTCGTCTCGGCGAGCGCCAGGCCATCGAGCATTTCGCCGGGACGGAGCCAGTGCAGATCGTGCACCGCCGCCTGCGCCACATAGGCCAGCGCGGCATACGCACCGCCGAAGGTGACGACCGCCATCCTGGAGAAGAATGCCGCGAGGGTCGGATAGACGCTGCCCGATCCGAACGTGAGTGTGAGCAGAACGATCGGCGCGATCCAGAGCGCTCCGCAAACTGCGATCACCTGCAATCCGCGCATCGGTGTCGGGGCGCTGCGTGACGCTGCCGCGATGTCCGCCGCGCGCTCGGATGATTCAGCGGATGCGGACGAGGCGCCAAGCCAGTCCGGTGCGAATTTCGCAGCCAGCAACCCGAACGCGCCCGCGGCCAAAATGATCGCCGGAAACGGAACATGACATCCAAAAATCGCGACGAACGCGGTGATTGCAAGACCATACAATGCCCCGGTGTTCAGCGCGCGCTTTGCGATCCGCAGCAGCGCTTCGATGACAACGGCCAGCACCGCAGCCTTGAGCCCGAAGAACAATCCAGTGACGGCATCGAGTGCGCCATACAGCGCATAGATGACACTCAACGTCACGATGACGAAAAACCCCGGCAGCACGAACAGCGTCCCGGCGATGACGCCGCCGCGCACGCCGTGCAGCAGCCAGCCGATATAGGTGGCGAGCTGCTGGGCTTCCGGGCCGGGCAGCAGCATGCAGAAATTCAGGGCATGGAGAAACCGCGCGTCGGAAATCCACCTGCGCTCATCGACCAGCACGCGATGCATCAGCGCGATCTGGCCGGCGGGGCCGCCGAAAGACAGCAGCGCGATGCGAAGCCAGACCAAGAAGGCATCCCGCATCGGGATGTCGAGAACAGGAGACTCTCTGGAATCAGCGGACCCGGCGCGCGGCGTGAGCGGAGGGTCTTGAGGCAGCATGGCACGCCCTTGCACGGGTGCGGGACGCGATACTTGGACACGTAACCTCGGGCACGTAACCTTGGACACGCCGCCTATGGGGAGACCGCTTGTCCCCGCAGGCATCCTAGCCGGGTTTCAGCTCCGCGCCAAAGCCTTCATCTGGCCCATCGATATTCCCGGCACCAGCGACGGCGCCAGACGCGCTGAGTTCGGCGCGTAGACGCCGCGCAAATCGGGGCACGCCCGATAGGCATCGGTCAGGCCGATGACCGTCTCCGCCGCGCCCAAGAAGAGGAATCCGTCCGGCTCGTTCAATTTCTGCATCCGGCCGAACACGTCGATCTTGGTCGGCTGGTCGAAATAGATCAGCACGTTGCGGCAGAAGATGATGTCGAACACGCCGAGATGGGAGAAATCCCGCAGCAGGTTGGCCTGCTGATAGCGGACCATGGCGCGAATGTCGGGATTGATCTGCCAGACGTCGCCGACCTGCTTGAAATGTTTCACCAGCAGTTGAATGGGGAGTCCGCGCTGGACTTCGAACTGGCTGTAGATTCCGGCCTTTGCCTTTTCGAGAACTTCCAGCGACAAATCCGTCGCCACGATCTCCGCCCGCCAGCCGGCCGGCAGATCGTCCTTCAAAAGCATCGCGAGAGAGTAAGGCTCCTGGCCGGTCGAGGCGGCCGCGCACCAGATGCGCAGCGTGCGGCGGTTGGCGCGCGCCTTCAGCAACTGGGGGAGAACGGTCTGCCGGACGTTATCGAACGGCACCTTGTCGCGAAAGAAAAACGTCTCGTTGGTGGTCATCGCCTCGACCACATCCACGATCAGCCGCTCATCGTTGGTTTTGATTTTCTGCACCAGTTCGCCGATGCCAGACAACCCGGCCTTGCGGGCAAGCGGCATCAACCGGCTTTCGATCAGATATTGCTTGTCGGACGACAGCAGCAAACCAGATCGATCCTTCAGGAGCTTACGCAGATACTCGTAATCCAGTGGCGTCACGCGCGAACTCCTGAAAACAACCGAACCACCTTGGGAGCGATCTGGTCGAGCGGCAGAACGGCCGCACAGATCCCGGCATTGGCCACTGCACCCGGCATCC
>CALRLJ020000029.1:0-17191 GCA_943368635.1 Sediminibacterium ginsengisoli
CTTTTGCGCGAAACGCGCCGCGATAACGAATGATTAGGGTTAACGCGGCATCATCGAACGTAGTTAAGCGTTTATGACGGAGTTTTCGTGATGCGTCGGATTGTGTTGGCGGCAGCCTTGGTGGCGAGTGCGCAAGGCGCGCAGGCGTCGGATTTCTCCGATCTACCCATCCTGCGCGGAATGCTCCGCGAAAGCCCGCGCTACGCCCGATGGGACGGCTTCTATGTCGGCGGGCAGGCCGCTTACGGTTCGTCGGATCACAATTTCAGCGGCGCGACCAAGGACATCGCTGCGCAGCAACTCGCGCTCACCACTGTCGAGCAGGTGCTGGGGGTGTCCACCTGGCCGGTGATCGGCGGCAAGGTTTCGCACCAGAGCTCGGCATTCGGCGGTTTTGCCGGATACAATGCGCAGTGGGGCGACGCGGTACTCGGCGTCGACGCGAGCTACATGCACGGCAAGTTCGGCGCGAGCGCCAGCGGCACCATGAGCAGGCAGATCACCGTCGACAGCATCAACTACGCCGCAACTGCCGATTCGGCCGCCTCGATCAATTTCACCGACGTGCTGACGTTACGCGGCCGGGCTGGATATGCGATCGGCAGACTCCTTCCTTACGCGTTTGGCGGCGTTGCTCTCGGTCTGGCCGATAGCATGAGGTCGAGTACCATCAACAGTGTGGGCACCTATGTTGGCACTCCTCCGGCGACGATCACAGATTACAATGTGACGTACAGCACAACCGAGAACAAGCACCAGCGCCTGATGGTCGGCTACACCTTCGGCGTCGGCGCCGAGGCGATGCTGTTCGGCAATTTCTTCGCGCGCGGTGAATGGGAATACGTCCGGTTCACAGGTCCGATCGATACCAACATCAATACCGTACGCGGCGGTATCGGCTACAAGTTCTGATCGATCCACCGTCTGACGTTTCGTTTTGCGGCCCCTGTCATTGACAGGGGCCGTTTTGCCTGTTGGGCTGATGTCCGGCGCAGCAGCCATCGGAACGGTGCAGTCATGAAAATCTATGGCGACCTGAAATCCGGCAATTGCCTGAAAGTGAAATGGGTGTGCGACAGGCTTTCTCGCCGTTACACATGGGTCGAAATCGACACCATGAAAAGCGAAAGCCGCACCTCGGAGTTTCTCAAGCTCAATAGCGCCGGGCAGGTGCCGGTGGTCGAGCTCGACGACGGGCGCACGCTTGCGCAATCCAACGCGATCATCCGCTATCTGGCGCGCGGCACGGATTTGATTCCGGCGGAAGCATTTCTCGCGGCGAAAATGGACGAGTGGCTGTTCTGGGAACAATACAGCCACGAGCCGTATATCGCGGTATGCCGTTTCCAGATGGTCTATCTCGGCCAATCGCAGGGCGAGCTTGATCCCGACAAGGTCAAGCGCGGCTACTTTGCACTGGCGCGAATGGAGCATCAGCTTCACGACACGCAGTTTCTGATCGGTGACGCGCTGTCGCTCGCGGATGCGGCGCTGCTGGCCTACACCCGCGTCGCCCATGAAGGCGGCTTTCATCTCGACGGTTATGCCTCGGTGCGGCGCTGGATTGCCGACTCTGAGAAGGTCTTGGGGTTGTGAGGCCTTTCACCTCTCGCTGTTTACGGGGAGAGGTCGGTGCGGAGCGCCGGAGGAGGGGCCGTCTGGTTGCAGCAAATCGCTGAATTTGCCCCTCAGCCCAACCCTGTACGCGCATAAGAGCGTTTACGTTCGTCTTCGACGGGCTATGCGGGGAGAGGGAGCCGCTCGGCCATTGTGCCTGCATCCCAGCTTTGTGATTTTCGCTCCGCGAAGTTCCTTGACGAAATCCAGAACCTTCCATATTGACGGCGGCGGGACACCTCCCCCCAACGGGAGGCCACTATCTGGAAGGATAGACGATGACTGTAGCGAAGCCCGGCTCCAAGCCGAACGTGCCGCATTTCTCCTCCGGCCCCTGCGCCAAGCGCCCCGGCTGGAACCCCCAAAATCTCAAGGACGCAGCCCTCGGCCGTTCGCATCGCGCGAAGGTCGGCAAGGCCAAGCTCAAGCTCGCGATCGAACTGACGCGGGAAGTGCTTGAAGTGCCCGCCGACTACAAGATCGGCATTGTTCCGGCGTCGGACACTGGCGCTGTTGAAATGGCGCTGTGGTCGCTGCTCGGGCCGCGCCCGGTCACCACCATCGCCTGGGAATCCTTCGGCGAAGGCTGGGTCAGCGACGTCGTCAAGGAATTGAAGCTCCAGGACGTGGTCAAGCTCCATGCGGGCTATGGCGAGATTCCCGATCTTTCGAAAGCGGACAAGAACTCGGACATCATCTTCACCTGGAACGGCACCACCTCCGGCGTGCGGGTTCCTAACGCCGACTGGATCAGGGACGACCGCGAAGGTCTGACCATCTGCGACGCCACTTCCGCCGCGTTCGCGCAGCCGCTTGACTGGCCGAAGCTCGATGTCGTGACTTTCTCCTGGCAGAAGGCGCTGGGCGGCGAGGCCGCACACGGCATGCTGATCCTGTCGCCGCGCGCTGTTGCACGGCTGGAGAGCTACACGCCGCCGTGGCCGCTGCCGAAGATCTTCCGCATGACCAAGGGCGGCAAGCTCAACGCCGGTATCTTCGAAGGCGAAACCATCAACACGCCGTCGATGCTCTGCGTCGAGGATTATCTCGATGCGCTGAACTGGGCGAAGTCTGCCGGCGGTCTCAAGGCGCTGATCGCGCGCGCTGACGCGAACACCAAAGTACTCGCGGACTGGAAAGCTAAGACGCCGTGGGTCGATTTCCTCGCGGCCGATCCGGCGATCCGCTCCAACACGTCGGTCTGCCTGAAGGTGATCGATCCGGCGATCACGGCGCTGCCTGCCGATGCTCAGGCGGATTTCGCCAAGAAGCTGGTTGCCGCAGTCGAGAAGGAAGGCGCTGGTTACGACTTCGCGCATTACCGCGATGCGCCTGCCGGTCTTCGCATCTGGTGCGGCGCGACTGTCGAAGCCAAGGACGTCGAGATCCTCACGCAGTGGATCGACTGGGCGTTCGCCGAGACCAAGGCTTCGCTGGCGAAAGCGGCCTGACTTGTCATTCCGGGGTGCGCGAAGAGCGCCCCCGGAATCCAATCACAAATCACTTAAACCTCGTCTGGATTCCGGATTCGCTCGCAAAGCTCGCGCCCCGGAATGACGAAGATGGATCAATATCATGACCAAGCCCAAAGTTCTCATTTCCGACGCCCTGTCTCCCGCTGCCGTACAGATTTTCAAGGATCGCGGCATCGAGGTCGATTTCCAGCCGGATCTCGGCAAAGACAAGGACAAGCTCGCCGAGATCATCGGCAACTATGACGGCCTCGCGATCCGCTCGGCCACCAAGGCGACCGCGAAGATTCTCGAGAAGGCCAAGAACCTGAAGGTGATCGGCCGCGCCGGCATCGGCGTCGACAACGTCGAGATCCCTGCGGCCACGGCCAAGGGCATCATCGTGATGAACACGCCGTTCGGCAATTCGATCACCACGGCCGAGCACGCCATCACTCTCATGTTGGCTTTGGCCCGCGAAATCCCCGCCGCCGACGCCTCCACCCAGGCCGGCAAGTGGGAGAAGAACCGCTTCATGGGCGTCGAGATCACCGCCAAGACCCTTGGCGTGATCGGCTGCGGCAATATCGGCGCGATTGTCGCCGACCGCGCCCTCGGCCTGCGCATGAAGGTGATTGCGTTCGATCCGTTCCTGTCGCCGGAGCGCGCCCGCGACATCGGCGTTGAGAAGGTCGAGCTTGAAGACCTGTTCAAGCGCGCCGACTTCATCACGCTGCATACGCCGCTCACCGACAAGACCAAGAACATCATCGATGCGAACTCGATCGCCAAAATGAAGAAGGGCGTTCGCATCATCAATTGCGCGCGCGGCGGTCTGGTGGACGAAGCAGCACTGGTCGATGCGCTGAATTCCAAGCAGGTGGCGGGTGCAGCCTTCGACGTGTTCGTCGAGGAGCCTGCCAAGACCAACGTGCTGTTCGGTCATCCCAACGTGATCTGCACGCCGCATCTCGGCGCCTCCACCACCGAAGCGCAGGAAAACGTCGCACTTCAGGTCGCCGAACAAATGTCGGATTACCTGCTGACCGGCGCGATTTCCAACGCGGTCAATTTCCCTTCGATCACCGCGGAAGAAGCCCCGAAGCTGAAGCCGTTCATCGAGCTTGCCGAAAAGCTCGGTTCGTTCGCGGGCCAGTTGACCGAGACCGGTATCACCAAGGTCACGATCACTTATGAGGGCGCGGTCGCCGACATGAAGATCAAGGCGCTGACGTCTGCGGCGCTGACCGGCATGCTTCGGCCGATGCTGGGCGACGTCAATGTCGTCTCCGCGCCGGTGGTGGCCAAGGAGCGCGGCATGGTGGTCGACGAGGTGACCCGTGCGGCCCGGAGCGATTATGAAAGCCTCATTACGGTCAAGGTCGCGACCGAACGGCAGGAGCGCTCGGTATCCGGCACGGTCTATCACGACGGCAAGCCGCGCCTGGTCGACATCAAGGGCATCCGCGTCGATGCCGAGTTCAGCAAGTCGATGATCTACATCACCAACGAGGACAAGCCGGGTTTCATCGGCAAATTTGCCTCGCTGCTCGGCGATGCCAAGATCAACATTGCGACCTTCCATCTCGGCCGCAACGAGCAGGGCGGCGACGCTATTGCGCTGGTCGAGGTCGATGGTGCTGTGCCGGCCGATGTCCTTGCCAAGGTGGCGGCGCTGCCGCAGGTCAAGCAGGCCAAGGCGCTGAAGTTTTAATTGCTTCCCTACGTAGTCGTCCCGGCTTTCGCCGGGACGACTCAGAATTAGAAACGGGCCGGAGTTTCTCCGGCCCGTTTTATTTTCGGCGAAGCCGAAGGCGAAAGGTACATGGGTAACCAACCCTAAAGAAACTTTCGATATTCGATGATGACGAATCCGCGCAGAAGCGCGGCCTGCCCGGAGCATCATCGTGAAATTCCTGAACAATATGCGTATTACCGCCAAGCTCGGTATTCTGGTTGGCGTGACCCTGCTCGGCCTCAGCGCCGCCGGCCTGTACTCCGCCTACATGATGCAACGGGAAATGGTGAGCGCCCGCGAGGCGCAGACCCATGCGCTGGTGGAAACCGCGCGCAACACGGCGATTGGCCTCCAAAAGCAGGTCGACGCCGGCAAAATGACCAAGGAAGCGGCGATCGCGGAATTCGGCCGCGTTGCCCGGACGATGACCTACGACAACGGTACCGGCTACATGTTCGTCTACACAATGGATGGCATGACGATCGCCACGCCGGACCCGAAACAGATCGGCACCAACCGCCTCGACGTCGAAACCAACGGCCGCAAGCTGGCGCGCGAACTGCGCGACGGCGTCGCCGCCAAAGGCGACGTGACGCTGCGCTATGAATACGAGAAGCCCGGCACCAAGGAATTGATCCGCAAGATGTCCTATGCCGTGGCAATCCCCGGCTGGAACATGTTCGTCGGCACCGGCGCCTATCTCGACGACCTCGACGCCAAGCTGATGCCCATCATCATGGCGCTCGTTGTGGCTACTCTCCTGATCGGCGCGGTCTCCGGCGCGGTGGCATGGATGATCGGCCGCAGCATCACCCGTCCGCTCGGCCAGCTCGGCGCGCGGATGCAGACGCTGGCCGACGGTCAGCTCGAAGCCGAAATTCCAGGCGGCGGTCGCCGCGACGAGATCGGCGCGATGGCCAAGACCGTGCAGGTGTTCAAGGACAACGCAGTCCGTATCCGCGGACTTGAGAAGGTGGAAGCGGAAGCCCAGCAGCGCGCGGCTGCAGAGCGGCAGGCCACCATGAACAACATTGCCAGCAACTTCGAGAGCAGCGTCAACGGCATCGTCCGTTCGGTGGCCGCTTCGGCAGCCGGGATGCAGAGCACAGCGGAATCCATGACGGCATCCGCGAGCGACGCCAGTGCCCGCGCCGCGACCGTGGGTTCGGCCTCGGAGCGCGCTTCGGCCAATGTCGGAACGGTGGCGGCTGCTGCGGAAGAACTGTCTAGCTCGGTTACGGAGATCGCGCGGCAAGTCAACCAGTCCAACGAAATCGCCAGCAAGGCTGTCAGCGACGCCGAGCGTACCAATGCGACGGTGCAGGTGCTCTCCAGCGGTGCGGAAAAGATCGGCGAAGTGGTGCAGCTCATTCACTCCATCGCCGCGCAGACCAATCTGCTTGCACTCAACGCGACCATCGAGGCGGCGCGTGCAGGCGAAGCCGGGCGTGGCTTCGCGGTCGTCGCCTCCGAGGTCAAGGCGCTGGCCAACCAGACCGCCAAGGCCACCGAGGAGATCTCGGCGCAGGTTGCCGCCATGCAGGCGACCACCAGCGACGCGGTGGTGTCGATCGGCGGTATCACCCAGACCATCGCGCAGATGAGCGAGATCACCATGAACATCTCCAGCGCGGTTGAAGAGCAGGGGGCCGCGACCCGCGAGATCGCACGCAACATTCAGTCGGTGGCGGCGGGATCGAGCGAGATCAGCGATCACATCGGCGGCGTCAGCGCGGCTGCGGCTGCGACCGGCACGGCGGCATCGGACGTTCTCACCAGCGCCCGCGATCTCGACCAGCAGTCGGGCATGCTGCGTTCGGCGGTGGACGAGTTCCTGACCAAGGTGCGAGCGGCGTAATTCGTATTCGATACGGACGCTGCTACATACACACTCTCACACGGTGTCGTCCCCGCGAAAGCTGGGACGACACCGTGATTGTTTCAGCTCACTGCTTCTCGATCTTGGCTTCGCGGATCAGCTTTTCCCACACCACGAGCTGTTCCTTGAGGAACGCATCGAAGCTCTCCGGCGTGCCGGAAAATGCTTCCATGCCGCGGCTGGCAAGCGCGTCCCTGATGTCGGGCCGTTCGATGACCTTGCGGATTTCCGCGTTCAGCCGCGTCACGATGGGCTTGGGCAGGTTGGCAGGGCCGAGATAGCCCTGCCACGAGGTGATGTCGAAACCCTTCACGCCGGCTGCGTCCATGGTCGGAAGATCCGGCAGCAGCGCGGAGCGCTTCATCGTGGTCACCGCCAGCGCCTTCAGCGCCTTGCCCTTGACGTGCGGCAGGCCGGTCGGAACGTCGATGAACATCATCGAGACGCGGCCCGCGATCAGGTCGGTCAGCGCAGGCGGCGAACTCTTGTAGGGAACGTGAAGCAGATCGATTCCGGCCAGCGTTGCGAATGTCGCACCTGAGACAATCGCCGACGAACTGCCGCTGGCGTAGGAGTACTTGCCGGGATCTTTCTTCGCGAGCGCCACCAGTTCGGCAACCGAGTTGGCCGGGATCTCGGGATTGATCACCAGCATGAACGGCAGGTCGCCGGTCCGTGCAATCGGCGTGAAATCCTTGATCGGATCGTAGGTCATGTTCTTCAAGAGATACGGATTGGCCGAGTGCGACGTGTTGGTCGTGACGAAAATCGTGTAGCCGTCCGGGTCCGAGCGGGCGACGTAGCTCGCCGCAATCGATCCGTTGGCGCCGGGCTTGTTCTCGATCACGATGTTGGTGCCGAGCCCGATCGCGAGTTCCTTCGAGATCAGGCGCGTGGTGCTGTCGGTGCCGCTGCCGGCCGCGAACGGCAGCACCAGCGTGATGTTCTTGCCCGGTGCCGGCCAGGCCGTGTCCGCGGCCGATGGTCCGGCAGACAGAACGCCCGCCGTGACGGCGAGCGCAATGGCAATCGATGATGTCGTTCTGGAAAGGCTCATTGATGATGTCTCCGCCCTGTTCTTTTTTTGACACGCGGTCGTCACGTCACCGGGAGGTGACCTGCGCCGCGCGTTCGGGGGAGAGATTGCTTGAAGTTGCGCCGGATTGCGAGTCAGTGGTCCGGGCGATTTGCGGCCGATCCACGCCGCGATGCGGTAATGATGCCGCCCAGCACCAGCATGTAGCCGACCAGATGAAACATCTCCGGCTTTTCGCCGAGCAGCACAATCGCCATCACCGAACCGAACACCGGCACCAGATGGAAGAACGGCGCGGCCCGGTTGGGTCCGATCAGTTCGATGCCGCGGTTGAAGAAGATGTAGGCCAGCGTCGAGGGAAAGATCACAACGAAGATCACCGTCGCCACCGTCAGCGTATCGAATGTCAGCGTGTTGCCGGCGGCGACTTCCCAGCCCACCAGCGGCAACAGCATCAGCGCGCCGTAGCCGGTGGTGAACGCGATCAGCGACAGCGGATTGATCCGCGGACGCTTCGGCATCAGCGCGGAGTACAGTCCGAACACGAACAGCGCGCCGGCGAAACTGATGTCACCGGCGTTGACCTGGATCGCCGCAAGGGCTGCGAGATCCCCGCGCAGCACGATGACAAGCACGCCGAGCAGCGAGACGAGGATGCCCGCAGCTTGCATCCATGACAGCCGCACGCCGAACAGCACCAGCGACCACAGCGCCACGAACAGCGGCCCCGACGACTGGATCAGCAGCGCGTTCAGCGCCTGGGTGTGCTGCAGTCCCCAATAGGACAGGGCGTTATTGAGGGCGAAGCCGGTCAGCGCCAGCACCAGCAACAGCGGAATGTGCCGCCGCATGGTCGGCCAGTCGCGTTGCAGATAAGGCCAGGCGAAGGGGGCGACGACAAGGAAGGTTCCGGCCCAGCGCAGGAAGGTCAGCGTGAACGGCGGAACATGGCCGGCGACATAGCGTCCGAGCACGATGTTGCCGGCCCAGAACAGAGCCATCAGACTGAGCATCAGGTAAGGCTGATTGGCGAGCCAGGCGATGAACGACGGCTTGCGCACGGGCGGATCGGCGACGGTCATGGATCTTCGGGAAAGAGAGTAAGCTCAAGTTGTGCCGATATTTGCAGGCTTCACAACCGCCAATCCCGGATTGCTCCGTTGCGCTGCGCGCCCATCGCAACGGCTTCAGGGCTCCGGAGATGTAGCAATCAGGCCGCAGGCACCTCCGTGGTTGCCCGCGATGCCGTTCGTGACCGGGTCATCATCTCGTCACCGTGCTGTACGGCATGGCGGCGAGGTCAGGGACGACATCGCTGCCAATTTGACGGAGAAGCGAGGCGAGATCGTAATAGAAGCGCTCGCTGGTCATCAGCCCGTCGCGGAAGCCAACCACCACTACAAAACGCTGCGCGATGTCGCGCCGGCTCGGCGCGAGTCCCAGAAAGTCGCCGGTGTGACAGCCGATCCACGTGGCTTCCGCCGTGAACGTGTTATCGTCCAGCCAGCCCGAAGACTGTCCCGCCAGCCGTTTGACCGTCACATCGAAGGTCGCCCACCATTGCCGGTAATGATCCGCAGCGCCCGCATGTCCGCGCCACACCTGGCCTGTCGCATGATCCTCGAAGATGCAATCTGGATGAAGTGTCGCAAGCGTGCCTTCGAGGTTTTGGGCGTTTTCGGCTTCAAGATGCCGGTACAGCACCTTGGCATGCTGGTCATTCACGGTGTTTCTCCATATTATTCGAGTGCTGATATAATATCAGAGGGCTGATAACATGCGCAAGGGTCTGACGTCTCTCTCCCCGCGGGTTCCGCAGGTCGGCGAAGCGATGCGTGGTGAGGAGGGGCACTTGCCCTATCTTTTGTCCCAGGCCCATGCGTCGATGCGGCTGGCGCTGGAGCGGGCGCTCGCCGATCTCAAGGTGACGGCGCCCCAGTTCTCGATCCTCACGATGATCGATTCCTATCCGGGTGTGTCCGGCGCGGAGCTGGCCCGGTTGTCGATGCTGACACCGCAAACGATCAACCTGATCGTCAAGAATCTCGAACGCAACGGGTTGATCGCGAAGTCGCCGGACGATGTTCATGGCCGGATTCTGCGGCTGCAAACCACGGCCGCAGGACGTGCGTTGCGAAAGAAGTGCCGTGAGCGCGCCAATCGCATCGAGACGCGGGTGTCCGCCGGTCTTGCCGCATCCGAGGAAAAGGTTGTCAGGCGCTGGCTGGTTCAACTCGCCAGCGAACTGCATGCCAAGACCTGAACGGGCCGATCAGGCCGCCGGCCGCCGCGCGGCGATGGCAACGCCGGTCAGCACCAGCGCGTAGCCGGCGAGGTGAAACAGCCTGAACCGTTCGCCGAGGAAGACGATGGCAAGCACCGATCCGAACACCGGGATCAGATGAAAGAACGGTGCCGCGCGGTTGGCGCCGATCAGTTCCACCCCGCGGTTGAAACAGAGATAGGACAGGATCGAGGGGAAGATCGCGACATAGGCCAGCACCGCGAGATTTTGCGGCGTGAACTGCACCATCGGCCGCGTTGCGAGTTCGAGGGCGAAGGCGGGGACCAGACACACCGAGCCGAAGCCGAACGTGATGGCCAGAAACGACAGGTTATGCATCGCGGGCCGTTTCACCGATAGCGCCGAGTAGAATCCGAACACCGCAAGCGCGACGAGATAGAGGATGTCGCCCTTGTTCAGCGTGATCCGCGACAGCGCGTCCAGGTCGCCCCGCAGCAGAATGACGAGAACGCCGCAGAGCGAGACGACAATGCCGGCCGCCTGCGCCCATGTCAGCCGCACGCCGAGCAGCAGCAGCGACCAGATCGCCACAAACAGCGGGCCGGACGACTGCATCAGAAGGGCGTTCAGCGCTTCGGTATATTCCAGCGCCCAGTATTGCAGCACGTTGAAGATGCTGATGCCGGTCACGGACAGCGCGAACATGATGCCGAGGCGCGCGCGAATCGTGGGCCAGTCGCGCACCAGATGCGGCCAGGCAAACGGAAGGACGATCAGGAAGGCCGTGCTCCAGCGCAGGATCGACAGGGTGATCGGCGGAAAATGGCCCGCGACGGCGCGGCCGACCACCGCATTGCCCGCCCAGAACAGCGGCGTCAGGGTCAGCAGCAGATATGGCTTGTTCATGAGCCAGGATGTGGCGGATGGCGGCGCGGGATCGTTCATGTCAATGGCGGATTATGGGCTTTGCAAGGAAGGCGAGGACGGGCCGGAATTATTTGGGGATATCAATGATTTGCACCCCATTCAGCGGACCCGTCAACAGCCGTTGGCGCTTGCGTCCCATGCGCGCATCCGTTATCCGGTGACATGCCTCGCAAGCGCGCACCCTGCTGCAAGGCGCTGGATTTCCGGCGGATTTGCGGGTCGCGGGAGATTGTCTGGAAATGGCCAATGTTGTCGTCGTCGGCGCCCAGTGGGGCGACGAAGGGAAGGGCAAGATCGTCGACTGGTTGTCGGAGCAGGCGGACATCGTCGTTCGCTTTCAGGGCGGTCACAATGCCGGCCATACGCTCGTCATCAACGGCAAGACCTACAAGCTCGCGTTGCTGCCCTCGGGCGTGCTGCGGCCCTCGAAGCTGTCGGTGATCGGCAACGGCGTGGTGTTCGACGCGCAGGCCTTCCTCACCGAAGTCGACAAGCTGCAGGCACAGGGCGTGAAGATTTCGCCCGACAATCTGCGCGTCGCTGAAAACGTCACGCTGATCCTGCCGCTGCATCGCGAACTCGATGCGATGCGCGAGAACGCCAGCCAGGCCAACGCCATCGGCACCACCCAGCGCGGCATCGGCCCGGCCTATGAAGACAAGGTCGGCCGCCGCGCGATCCGGCTGATGGATCTTGCCGATCCGCAGACCCTGCCGCACAAGATCGACCGCCTGCTGGCGCACCACAACGCGCTGCGCCGTGGCCTCGACATGCCGCAGATCGACGGCGCGGACATCTTGAAGGAATTGACCGCGGTCGCGCCGCGCGTGCTGCCATTCGCGGATTCGGTGTGGAACCTGCTCGACCACAAGCGCCGCGAAGGCAAGCGCATCCTGTTCGAGGGCGCACAGGGCGCTCTGCTCGACGTCGATCACGGCACCTATCCCTATGTGACCTCGTCTAACACGGTCGCGGCGCAGGCGGCGACCGGCACCGGTATGGGCCCGAGTTCGGTCGGCTATGTGCTCGGCATCTGCAAGGCCTATACGACACGCGTCGGCCAGGGTCCGTTCCCCACCGAGTTGAACAACGAGATCGGCGAACTGATCGGAAGCCGCGGCAAGGAATTCGGCGTCAACACCGGGCGCAAGCGCCGCTGCGGCTGGTTCGACGCCGTGCTGGTGCGGCAGACCGCGCGGACCAGCGGCATTCACGGCCTCGCGCTAACCAAGCTCGATATTCTCGACGGTTTCGACGAAATCCAGGTCTGTGTCGGCTACAAGCTGGACGGCAAGGAGATCGACCATCTGCCGGCGGGCGAGGGCGCGCAGGCCCGTGTCGAGCCGATCTATGAGACCATCGAAGGCTGGAAAGAGCCGACGGCGAACGCCCGGTCGTGGGCCGATCTGCCGGCGCAGGCGATCAAGTATGTCCGCCGGGTTGAAGAACTTGTCGGTTGTCCGATCGCGCTGTTGTCCACCAGCCCCGAACGTGAGGATACTATCCTCGTGCAGAATCCGTTTGAGGCCTGAACATGATCTATGTTCAGTTGATTGACGTTTTTTAATTACAGGGTTCGTCAAGAATCCTGCAAACTGGATCCGAATGGCTGATTACTACCCGCTCATAGCCCGCGCCATTGCCGGACTGGACCCCAGTGCTCCCGGCGAGCAACGCCGTGCGCTCTATGAACGTGCGCGGACAGCCCTGATTTCGCAGTTGCGCGGCGTGCAGCCTGCATTGAGCGAAGCCGAAATCACCCGCGAGCGGCTGGCGCTTGAAGATGCGGTGCGCCGGGTCGAAGCCGATGCCGCCCGCCGTGCCGCAGCCCTTCAGGCCAACGAGCCGCCGCGTGAGCGTCCGGCAGCACCTCCGCCTGCACCGTCCGCCACGCCACCCTCGGCACAACCGAGAGCGCCGCTGCCGGGGCGTCGCGATGGCCCGCGTCCGGGTGACGCCTTGCGTGAAAGCGCACGCACCACGCGCACCGGAAATACGCCGCCGGTTCCGGGCAGGCATCCCGCCGCGCGACCCGATGCGAACGGCGCGCCCGAGCAGCGTCCGCCCCGCAACCTGCGCGGCGATCAGCCGCCGCCGCTGACCCGCGGGCAACCGCCGGCCCAGCAGGGCCTGCCGCCATCGATGCGCGATGTCCGCGCGCGCGACCAGCGCAGCAACGACACCCGCATGCTGGATGAATTCACGGAAGATGCGCGCGCCCAGCGCCGCGCTCCGCAGGGTTCGGGTTTGCGCGATGTGGTCGCCGACGCCAACGATCTCGGCGGTGCGACCCGTTCGGCGCGGCGCAGCCAAACGCAAGATTTTCCCGATCAGCGCGGTGGCCCGGCGCCGTACAGCTACGATGAATCCGTCGAAGAGGCCGGGCGCTATCAGCCGAACGACCGGCCGCGCGCGCGCATTCAGTCCCGCGACGAGCCGGAACCGGCCAAGCGCGGCTTCGCGCTGAAGACCGCCATCGGGGTTTGCATTGCCGTCATCGCCATCGGCGGTGCGATCTGGGGCGGGCCGAAGGCCTATTCGCTGATCAAGTCGTTCACCACCAAGCCCGCGCAGCAGGCCGACACCGGGCCGAAGGATGCCTCGGGGACGCGGCCGAAAATTACCGACCGGGTCGGCCAGCCCGGTTCGACGCAGATCGCGCCGGTGGCGCAGCGCGTCGTGCTGTATGACGAGGATCCCGCCGCACCGCAGGGCAAGCAGTATGTCGGCTCGGTGATCTGGCGCACGGAAGCGGTCAAGGTGCCCGCCGGTCAGCCGCCGGACATCGGCGTGCGCGCCGACATCGATATTCCCGAGCGCAAGATCAAGATGTCGCTCTCGATCCGCCGCAACACCGACGCATCGCTTCCGGCAAGCCATACCGCCGAACTGACCTTCCAGTTGCCGCCGGATTTCGGCACCACCATCGCCAACGTGCCGGGCGTGCTGATGAAGTCCAACGAACAGGCGCGCGGCACGCCGCTGGCCGGGCTTGCGGTGAAGGTGACCGACGGTTTCTTCCTGGTCGGGCTGTCCAATGTCGAGGCCGACAAGTCGCGTAACCTTCAGCTCCTGAAGGAACGGTCGTGGTTCGATATTCCGCTGGTCTACGCCAACCAGCGCCGCTCGATCATCGCCATCGAGAAGGGCGCGCCGGGCGAGCGCGCGTTCAACGAAGCTTTCACCGCCTGGGGGCAGTAACTTCATGAAGATCACCCTTGCCGGCTCGCGCCACTTCGGCGTCGAGACGCTCAACATGATGCGCGGACACGGCATCGAGGTGATCCGCGTCGTGGTCGCGGAAGCCGAGGACCGTCTCGCCGCGGCGGCAAGCGCCGCCGGCATCGAAGTGGTGGTGCAGGCCAAGCCGAAACTCATCATCGCTTCGGAGATCGCGCCCGGCACCGATCTCATCGTCACCGCGCACAGCCATGCGATGGTCAGCGACGGCGCGCTGAAAGCCGCGAAGCATGGCGGCATCGGCTATCATCCCTCGCTGCTGCCGCGTCATCGCGGCATCGCAGCGGTGGAATGGACCATCAGGGAAGGCGACGCGATCGCCGGCGGCACGATCTATCATCTGTCGGAGCGGCTCGACGCCGGCGCGATCGCCGCGCAGGACTGGGTGTTCGTGAAGAAGAACGAGACCGCGCGCGAATTGTGGGAGCGGGCGCTGGCGCCGCTCGGACTAAGGCTGCTGGCGCAGGTGATCGATCAGGCCAAGACCAGCGGCCATCTGCCGTCGATGCCGCAGGACGAGCAGTTTGCGACCAACGCGCCGCGTCTGGACAAGGACGTTCCGCACGCCGCGCCGAAAAGCGCGGCGTCGTAATACGCGTCATTTTCGAAAAAGCTCATCACGCAGCACGGGTCTCCCCAACGCGCACCGCGCTGGACACGAGGTCGGTTGCATCGGTGATGCCGTCGGCGGCGCGACGCACGATGGTTTGCGCCATCTTCGCCTTGGTTGCGGGTGTGCGATTCTCCAGCGCGATCTGGTCGATGGCGATGTCGAGAATCTTTCTGAGCGTGGCGACGTAATCCGGATCGAATTTTTCGTCAACGTGATGCTGGAAGTTAGTCTGGAGGTTGTCTTGCGGGCGATTGACCATGCGCATCTCCTCTTCGGTATTTCAAAACGCAATTGCGAATTTTGTGTCTGCGATCGCGCCTTCGGTGAGCGGGCGGACCATGCTTCCGCAATGGGGCAGATGTGAGTCAGCATCGCGATTTGCAATGCGCATACACCGATGTGAATTTGGAAAAGCTCCAGTCACATTTCCTTCAAGGTGATGAAGATTTCGCAATGCACTTTGACGATTCTCCTGCGGAATCGCACCACATCTTGTGTCGCGGAATAGACAATGCCCGCGCCGCGATGCATGCTTCACAGGAACGTCAAAATCGTAAACGCGAACCGTGATGTGCCGCGGTTCGCGGACACAATTCGACCCGACACAATTCATTCCAGCGCACACAATTTAGGAAAACATGATGGCCGATACGCCCGCAGCACCTTCCGATCCGAACTTCTTGCCGATCGAAGGCGTCCTCGATGCGCCGGTCGTCTATTTCGAGGTCTGTCCGACATTCGGCAACAATGGCGGCCTGCTCAATCTGATGCTCGCGACCGGGCTGATCGACTCCGCGCCGCATGGCAAGGTGATAAGCCGGGTGAAGGCGGTGGCGCATCTGCGCATGACGGCCGCGGCTGCGGTCAATCTGCGCGACACGCTCAATAACGCGCTCGCGATGGGCGTGCCCATCCAGAAGCCGGAGGGCCGTGCGAATTGAAGCTGACGCGCAGCGTTCGAAGCCTATCGTTTGCAAAAGGTGATTGATGATTGTCCAGATGCCGGGTTTGAAGATGATGTTTTTCAAGACACCGATGCCCCGCATCTTGCGACGCATACTCGCGTCGCTGGCGGCGGAATACGTGGTGCCGAGCAAACCGTTTCTGGAAAAGAACGCGTTCTATTTGCGCTCCGCCGGATTCCGCATCCGTCTGGCCGACGACGCCACCGGCCAGCGTGCACTGAGAGCGCTGCCGCCGCATCGCTTCGTGATTCACAAGGCCGCCGGCAGCCCACGTTATGTCTATGCCGATCCCGGCGTCTGCAATTGTATTTTCAGCGGCACGCTCGATAACTACAAATCCTATCTGGAAATCCTGCGCCAGCCGCTGCCCGGCGTCGATGCTGTGTCGCCGGATTACAAGACGCAGGCCAGCGCGCTGTTGCTGGATCAGCCGATCGACTTCGGCATGACCGGCGGCGACGACAGCATGTCGGATTATTTCCGGGATTATTTGTAGGAGGTGCGCAACGTCGCGTTGATCCAAGTATCTCGCGGCATTGCCTCACTCACCGGTCATCCCCGCGAAAGCGGGGATCCAGTCTTCGCTTCGAGCAAATGAACTCGCAAATTTTCAAGGCTGGGTTCCCGCCTGCGCGGGGACGAGCGGAAATTCCTGATGCATGACTGTTTCCTTTCCCTCTCCCAAGGGGAGAGGGAAGAAGAACCACCGCGCCTGCCGCATCTCTTATCCCTTCCCTCGATACGGGGACAGGAAACAGACAGCATCGGCGTCTCAATTGATTCAAGTTGAGCGCATCCCAGACCTGTGTTGCGAAATGGCCATACGAGGAACCGAGCGATTCGAGTTTAGACTTTACGCCTGCGACAGCGGGGTGGGGCTTGCGCTGCGGAGAATGCGATGCACCTCGACCAGAGGTCTATCGAGAATGGGCGATTCTGCGAACGCGATCGCGTTCGGTCAAAGACGGTAGTTCGTCTGACCGTAATCCGTCTGACATGTCTCGCTCCGTGTTTGCTGTTTGCCGTTGCGATCATGAGTGCCGATCCGGCGCTCGCCGCTTGCGACAATCAGGCACCCGCGACAGGACAAACGGCCACTTGCGACACCTCGCCGCCCAATCCTGACACCCTGGGCGTGCAAGCGGTGGGCGGCAGCAGCGGCGTTGCTGTGAATATCGGAGCGGGAGCCAGCATCGCGGTCCAGCGTGTCACGACGACCACCGCCGTCAGCGTGGATACAAGCAGCCAGGTCACCAACAACGGTTCGATCAGCCTGACCGGCGGCGGAGGTACGGGCGGCAATCGCGGCGCTGCCATCGTCGGAATGGGTAACAACAACATCCTCACCAACAACGGCTCGATCTCCACGACCGGCGGCTTCAACGACGGCATGGCCGCCAACGGCAGCGGCAACACGCTGACGAACAACGGCACGATCACGACCAATGGGCCGAATGCCTACGGCATGACGGCGGCGTGG